>NZ_JBHVKJ010000068.1:0-27219 GCF_042798275.1 Nocardioides sp. NPDC057767
GGCTCGTCATGACGAGCCGACTCGGCGGGGGTTTAGGTCAGGACGCGCCGACTCGAAGGCTGGTCAGAAGGCGTGTGCCATCAGGTCGGCGTAGACCTCCTGCTCATCGACCTCCAGGCCCCTGGCCTGGAACCACTTCGCGACGTTGGTGATGTCGCGCAGCAGGAAGTCGAAACCCAGCGGGTTGCCGACCAGGTCGATGATCTGGGGAAGGTCGATGATGACCAGCCGGTCCTGCTGGGCCAGGATGTTGTAGGGCGAGAGGTCACCGTGGACCAGGCCCGCCTGCACCATCGTGGCCAGTGCCTCGACGAGCCCGTCCCACCACATCTCCAGGACGTGGCGCTCGGGGCGGGTCTGCGCGAGACGCGGTGCCGTCTCCAGCTCCCCGTTGCCGTCGTCGACCGCGATCCACTCCATCAGGATCTCGGTGCCGTCGATCTGCACCGGATAGGGGACCGGAAGGCCGAGGTTCCAGCAGCGTACGAGCGCGTTCCACTCGGCGTTGGCCCACTCGGCCTTGGCGACCTCGCGACCGAAGGTCGAGTTCTTCTTCAGCGCGCGCTCGTCGCGGGAGCGCTTGACCGAACGGCCCTCGGTGTAGCTCGCGGCCCGGTGGAAGGTGCGGTGGTCGGTGTCGCGATAGCGCTTGGCGACCATCAGCGCCTCCTGCTCCGGGACGAGCGGGTCCGCCCGCACGATCAGGAAGGCGTCGGCCTCCTTGCCGGTCTTGAGAATGCCGAGCTCGGTGTCGATGGCGCCCTGAGAGGTCACCACCCAGTCCGGGCGCGGCTCCGGTCCACGGGAGAGCGGCTCCACGGAGAGCCAGGTGGACCAGCGCTGTCCGTCCTCGAGGTCGTCGTAGGCCTGGAAGTCGAAGATGAAATTGGGGTCGATCCCATCGATGGGATCAGCGGAGATGTTCTCCTGAGTCACTTCGGGTGCTCCTGATACGAGAGGTGTGGTCTGTGGGCAGGCACAGGACAACGACAGTCATCGGTCTGCTCCTCTCGATCAGTGCGCCTCGTGGACGAGAACGCCGGTCGCGGTCCATGGTGGAGGACCGCGACCGGCGTACGCAACAGGTTTATTCGGCCCCTATCCGGCGACCAGCCAGATGTCGTCGTCCCCGATGACCAGGACACGTCCGTCCTCCAGCCCGAGGGCGGAGACTCCGTACGGCGCCGCGAGCTCGGCCGACTCCTCGCCGGAGGTGGCATCGAGATAGGTGTGCGTGTAGGCCGGGACGTCGCTCCCGATGGCGAGCGTGGCCAAGGACTGCGGGCCGTTCCCGTATCGGTCGATGACCGGTCCATTCACCTCGATGCCGGGGTAGACCTTCTTCGTCCCGTCCGATGCGCCATCAGAGGTTCGCGACAGATTCTCGCTCCACAGCCTCTTCCCGGTCGTGGGGGAGTACCCGGCGATCTGGTCGGTCCGGGTGAGCACGATCGAATCCGGGGTGGGTGAGAGCCGGGTCCTGTCCTCCTCCGAGGTCGGCCCGGTCTTGATCCGGAAGCTCGTGGCTCGGCGGCCTTCGAGGTCCGTGGTGACCACATCGTAGGCGTCACCTGACGGGTTGGAGACGTAGATCCGGTCGGTGAAGACTTCGACCTTGGGGTATCCGAGGTCGGGGCACGCAGTCGAAGTGGTCCATGCCCGTTTGCCCGCACGGGTGGCGGCGAAGTGACAGGTCCCGTCCTTGCGGGACATCCCGACGAGCAGGTCGCCGACCTGGGCGGCGACGTCGTCCGTGATGTCAACCGCGGGACCGAACGGCTCGCCGTCGCGTATCTGGAAGGCGGAACGCTTCGTCGGGTCGATGTCGGTCGCGATCGTCGGGACCCGCCGGACGGACGGGTGGTTCTCGAAGGTGTCGAAGCCGATGACGACCGGCGTCCAGAGATCGGTCGAGCCGCGCGAGGTGCGTGATGTCTCTCGACCGGAGACGTCGAAATGAGCGGTGACGCACCCGCTCTTCTCCGAGCATGCGACTGCGTCGAGCCCGCCGTCGCGGCTGATGGCGATGGGCAGGTAGAGATCGTCCATGGTGCGGTGCCAGAGGTCTTCGCCGTCCCGGTCGTACGTCGCGATGCTCTCGTTGCCGACGACCACGACGTGGCCACCGTCTCCGACGAACGCCCACGCGCCGACCTGATTCTCCTCGGCGATCTGCTTCCCTGATCCGAGGTCACGGATCGTCAGCTGGTCGTTGTCATAGGTGTAGATCCGGTCGCGTACGACGACCGCTTCATCGCCGCTGTCCTCGGCTGCCACGTGCCATACGACGTCGCCGGAGACCAGGTCGTGGGCCCGCCAGTGTCCGATCCCGACGAGCAGCGCGCCGACGCAGACCAGCACGCCGAAAGAGACGAGCGCCTTCTTGGCGCCGGACGAGACAGCCATGACTTCCCCCGAGATCCTCGTGCGACAGCCGCAGCGTAACGCCTGAGCACGGGGGAACGGCGAAGGGCGCGGGACGTCAGTGACCGCCGACGAGCGGCGCGACGGCCCGGGCGAGCAGGGAGCCCTTGCCGGTGGCGGTCTCCTCGGCGTCGGCCACGGTCATGGCGCGCAGGCCGGCGTTGACGCCGAGCCACCGCAGCGGCTCCGGCTCCCAGCGCGGGGAGACGTGACCGACCCAGGGGAGGGCGGTGAGGTCGGAGTCGGTGCCGATGATCAGGTCCCGCAGCGTACGGCCGGCGAGGTTGGTGGTCGCCACACCGTCGCCGACGTAGCCGCCGGCGTGGGCGATCCCGCTGGCCGGGTCGAAGCCGACCGAGGCGTGCCAGTCGCGCGGGATGCCGAGAACGCCGCCCCACCGATGGGTGATGCTGTGGCCGCGTACGGCCGGGAACAGCTCGACCAGGGTCTCCTGCAGGCGACGGTGGGTGCGCAGGTCGGAGGCGTCCGCGTGGGTGATCTTCGAGCCGAAGGAGTACGGAGCGCCCCGGCCGCCGAAGACGAGCCGGTCGTCCGCGGTGCGCTGCCCGTAGATCAGCAGGTGGCGGCCGTCGGAGAAGGTCTCGCGCTCCTCCAGGCCGATGCTCGCCCAGACCAGGTCGGTGAGCGGCTCGGTGGCGATGATGAGGGAGCGCACCGGGATGACCTCGCGCTCGAGACCGGCCAGCGTCGGGGTGTAGCCCTCGGTGGCGCGTACGACGACGTCGGCGGAGACCACGTCACGTTCGGTCCGCACGACGTGCGGCTCGATCGAGGTGACCCGGGTCTGCTCGTAGATCGTGACCCCGCGGGCCTCGACGGTGCGGGCGAGGCCGCGGACGAGCTTGGCCGGGTGGATCGCGGCACAGTCGGGGGTGTAGGTGGCACCGAGAGTGCCGGTCGCTGCGAGCCGCTTCTCGGCGGCCTCCTGGTCCAAGAGCGAGAGCTCAGCCTCGCCGAGGCCCCAGGAACGGGCGTGCTCGACCTCGTGCCGGGCGCGCTCGAGCTGGGCGGGCGTACGCGCCACGACGACCGTGCCGCCCTTGGCGATGTCGGCCTCGATGCCCTCCGCCGCGGCCACGCGAATCACCTCGTCGACGGTCTCCCGCATCGCCCGGTCCTGGGCGAGCGCGGCCTCCCGGGTCGAGCCCGCCGCCACCTTGTCGAGCGAGGCGGGGAACAGGGCCGAGCACCAGCCGCCGTTGCGGCCGGATGCCCCGAAACCGGCGACCTCGGCCTCGAGGATCACGATCTTCAGGTCGGGTCTGGCCTCCGCCAGGTAGTAGGCTGTCCACAGGCCGGTGTAGCCGGCGCCCACGATCGCGACGTCGACCTCGAGGTCGCCCATCAGCGCGGGACGCGGCTCCCAGTCCTCGCCCGCGGTCTCGTGCCACAGGCTGATGCCGGAGTAGTTGTTCACCTCACGCCCCAGGCGTAGGTCTGCTTGTGCAGGTGGAGGTACATGAACGTCTCGGTGCTCACCACGCCCTCGATGGCGCGGATCTTGCTGGAGACGAGGTTGAGGAGCGCCTCGTCGCTCTCGGCCACGACCTCGACGAGGAGGTCGTAGGAGCCGGCGGTGATGACGATGTAGTCGACCTCGTCGAGCTTGCCGAGCTCGTCGGCGATGCCCTCGATCGGCCCGGAGGTGCGTACGCCGATCATGGCCTGCCGAGCGAAGCCGAGCTCGAGCGGGTCGGTGACCGCGACGACCTGCATGACGCCGCTGTCGACGAGGCGCTGCACCCGCTGGCGCACCGCGGCCTCACTGAGGCCGACCTCCTTGCCGATGGCGGCGTAGCTGCGCCGCCCGTCTTGCTGGAGCTGCTCGATGATCAGCTTGTTGACCTCGTCGAGGTGAGCGCCCCCGTTGCGCTTGCGAGTGGTCATGGCGCCCAGTCAACCTGTTTGCCTCCGCCAGATGCAACGAAATCCGTCGTGTGTAACGAACAATTTCCATGATTCCGTACCTTCTGTGTGGCTGAAGGCCTCCGGAGTTGTCATAGTGGGCGTCGTGAACCATGTGTCGCTGACCGATGCGAAGCCTGCCGTCTACTGGCTCGACGACCCTGCGCGACCCGCTCCGCTACCGCCGCTGCTCGGGGTGGAGTCGGCGGATCTGGTGGTCGTCGGAGGCGGCTACTCGGGGCTGTGGACGGCGCTGCTGGCCCGGATGCGGTTTCCGTCGTGGTCGGTGGTCGTGCTCGAGGCCGGCCGCTGCGGCGATCAGGCATCGGGACGCAACGGCGGCTTCGCCGAGGCGTCCCTGACCCACGGCTTCTGGAACGGTCTGGAGCGCTGGCCCGACGAGCTCGCGACCCTGGACCGGCTCGGCCAGCAGAACCTCGACGAGATGGCGGCGACCATCCAGGAGCACGGCATCGACTGCGACTGGCAGCTCACCGGCGCCCTCAACGTCGCCACCCGTCCCCATGAGGTCGACGACCTCGCCGAGTGGTCGGCGGCGCTGACCGAGCACGGCATCAAACACCGGCTGCTGGACGAGACCGGTGTGCGAGACGAGCTCCGCTCGCCGACCTACCTCGGCGGCCTGGAGGTGGTCGGCGACACAGCCACGGTCGAGCCGGCGCGGCTGGCCTGGGGGCTCCGGCAGGCCTGTCTGGACGCGGGTGTGGTCATCCACGAGGGCTCCGCGGTCACCGGTCTCGCCCGGGACGGAGCGGGGATGCGGGTCTCGACTCTCGCCGGGTCGGTCCGGGCCGGGAGGGTGGCACTGGCCACCAACGCCTTCCCGCCCTTGCTTCGGCGACTGAGGATGATGACGGTCCCGGTCTACGACTACGTACTCATGACCGAGCCGCTCTCACCGGCGCAGATGGACGCCATCGGCTGGGCCAACCGGCAGGGAGTCAGCGACTCCGCCAACCACTTCCACTACTACCGGCTGACCAGGGACAACCGGATCCTGTGGGGTGGCTACGACGCGATCTACCACTTCGGCTCGAAGATCTCGCCGGAGCTGGAGACGGGCGCGACCCACGACAAGCTCGCGAGCCACTTCTTCGAGACGTTCCCGCAGCTCGAGGGGCTGCGCTTCACCCACCGCTGGGCCGGTGTCATCGACACCTGCACCCGCTTCTCGGCCTTCTTCGGCAAGGCGTACGCCGGCCGTGTCGCCTACGCGCTGGGCTACACCGGTCTCGGCGTCGGGGCCACCCGCTTCGGCGCCCAGGTGATGCTCGACCTGCTCAGCGGTGAGCAGACGGAGCGTACGTCGCTGGAGATGGTGCGCTCCAAGCCGTTGCCGTTCCCGCCCGAGCCCGCCCGGTACGCGGGCATCTCGATGATGGTCCGCTCGCTCGGCAAGGCCGATGCGAACGGTGGCCGCCGCGACCTGTTCCTGCGGACGATGGACCGGCTCGGGCTCGGCTTCGACTCCTGATCCGGCTCAGGCGGCCTTCTGCGCCGCCGCGACCCGCTCGCGGAGCTTGGCGTGGATCTCCTCCGGCGTGCGCTGCGTACGCTGACGGTGGTTGCGCGCGATGATGACGCCTGTCGCGGTGACCCCGGCCAGACCGGCGAGACCGACGATCTTCCACACGCGTGCACTGCCCAAACCCATTGAGGACCCCCTGCTCGAGATGTCTGACGAGACCACTATCTCCCTTGCCGACGCCGTGGACCAGACCCGCACCGGCGATCTGTGGCTCTTCCGCGGCCGGTCGGTCGCCGACCGGGCGATCCGGATGCTCAGCAACGCCCCGGTCAACCACGTCGGAATGGCCGTCGTGCTCGACGACCTGCCACCGCTGATGTGGCACGCCGAGCTCGGCAAGGGGCTGCTCGACCTCTACACCGGCACCCACCACCGCGGCGTGCAGCTCCACGACCTGCGGGCCGCGGTCGAGCAGTGGGCCGGCCGCTACGAGCAGCAGGTCTGGCTGCGCCAGCTCACCGCCGACATCAACCGGGAGCGCGAGGATGCCCTGCTCCGCACGATCGCGCGCCTCGACGGCACTCCGTTCCCCTCGACCGTGAACCTGGCCGGGCGCTGGGCCCGGGGGAGGGTCCGCTCGAAGGCCGGGATCGAGCAGGTCTACTGCGCCGAGGTCGTCGCGGCCACCTACCAGGAGATGGGGCTGCTCGACGACGAGCGCCCCACCAACTACTACGACCCGGGCCGCTTCTGGTCCGGCGACCACCTGACCCTGCAGGACGGTGCCGTCCTGGGGAGCGAGGTACGCGTCGTCGGCTGATCCGGGTCAGAGCATCGTGGAGGCCTTCTCCAGCACCCGTCGCAGGATCTGCTCCATCTCGTCGAACTCGGCCTGGCCCACGGTGAGCGGCGGGGAGAGCTGGATGACGGGCTCGCCGCGGTCGTCGGCTCGGCAGTAGAGGCCCTCGGACCACAGCGCCTTGGAGACGTACCCGTAGAGGATCCGCTCGCACTCCTCCGCGGTGAACGTCTCACGAGTCTCGCGGTCCTTGACCAGCTCGATGCCGTAGAAGTAGCCGGTGCCGCGTACGTCGCCGACGACCGGCAGGTCCTTCAGCTTCTCCAGGGTGGCGCGGAACGCGGCCTCGTTGCGGCGTACGTTGCCGAGCAGATCCTCGGCCTCGAACAGGTCGAGGTTGGCCATCGCCACCGCGGTGGAGACGGGGTGACCGCCGAAGGTGTAGCCGTGGTAGAACGTCTCCTCACCGGTCAGGAAGGGCTCCATCAGCCGGTCGGAGATGATCGTGGCGCCCAGCGGTGCGTAGCCCGAGGTCAGCCCCTTCGCCGAGGTGATCATGTCGGGGACGTAGCCGAACCGCTCCGCGCCGAACATCGTGCCGAGCCGCCCGTAGGCGCAGATGACCTCGTCGGAGACGAGGAGCACGTCGTGCTCGTCGCAGATCTCCCGCACCCGCTGGAAGTAGCCCGGGGGCGGCGGGAAGCAGCCGCCCGAGTTCTGCACGGGCTCGAGGAAGACCGCGGCGACGGTGTCGGGGCCCTCGGCGCGGATCGCGATGTCGATCTGGTCCGCGCACCAGCGGCCGAACGCCTCCGGGTCGCTCCCGTCCATCAGCCCGCCGGTGATCTCGAAGGCCCGGTAGATGTTGGTGTTCGGCACCCGGAAGGTCGAGGGGACCAGCGGCTCGAACGGCGCCTTGATGTCGGCCAGCCCGGTGATCGACAGCGCCCCGTGGGTGGTGCCGTGGTAGGCGATGTTGCGCCCGATCACCTTGTGCTTGCCCGGCTTGCCACGCAGCTTGAAGTAGTTCTTGGCCAGCTTCCACGCGGTCTCGACGGCCTCGGAGCCGGAGTTGGTGAAGAAGACCCGGTTGAGGTCACCGGGAGCGAGCGAGGCCAGCCGCGCGGCCAGCTCGATGGCCGGCTCGTGCGCGTAGGACCACAGCGGGTGGAAGGCCAGCTGCTTGGCCTGCGCCGCGCCGGCGTCGGCGAGCTCGGCGCGCCCGTGGCCGACCTGGGTGACGAAGAGGCCGGCGAGTCCGTCGAGGTAGCGGTTGCCGTCGATGTCGTAGATGTAGGCACCCTCGCCCCGGGCGATGATCGGCACGTCTGCCTCGGCGTAGCTCGAATGCCGCGTGAAGTGCATCCAGAGGTGGTCCTTGGCGTCGCGCTGCAGCTGCTCGTGGTTGCCGGTCATGACTCAATGGTCACCCAATGCATCTCGCTTCCGCAAGCGAATCAGTTTCAAAGTGCGATTTTCACTGCGGATTCAGTTGTGACATCGCTGTTACAGGAAGGAGTTAGTCTCTACCGCATGGCTGACCAGATCTTCAGGAACGTGATCGGCGGCGAGCTGTGCGATGCTGCCGACGCCGCGACGTACGACGTCCTCGACCCCGCCACCGGTGAGGTCTACGCCCAGGCTCCGATGTCGACCGAGGCCGACGTCGACAAGGCGTACGCCGCCGCCGCATCGGCCTTCGAGACCTGGGGCGAGACCACGCCCCAGGAGCGCAGCCTGGCCCTGCTCCGGATCGCCGACGCGATGGAGGCCCGGGCCGAGGAGCTGACCGCCGTGGAGGTCAAGGACACCGGCAAGCCGTTCCAGCTGACGTTGGAGGAGGAGCTGCCACCGACGATCGACCACTTCCGGTTCTTCGCGGGCGCCGCCCGGACCCTGGAGGGGAAGAGCGCGGGGGAGTACCTGGCCGATCACACCTCCTGGATCCGGCGTGAGCCGATCGGCGTGATCGGGCAGGTCACGCCCTGGAACTACCCGCTCGCGATGATGTCGTGGAAGATCGCGCCCGCGCTCGCCGCCGGCAACACCGTCGTGCTCAAGCCCTCCGACACCACCCCGGCCAGCTCGTCCCTGCTGGCCGAGCTGGCCCAGGAGTTCCTGCCGCCCGGCGTGCTCAACCTCGTCACCGGTGACCGCGACACCGGTCGCGCGCTGATCCGGCACAGTACGCCGCAGATGGTCGCCATCACCGGCTCGGTGCGCGCCGGCATGGAGGTCGCCGCGAGCGCGGCGGCCGACGTCAAACGTGTCCACCTCGAGCTCGGCGGCAAGGCGCCGGTGATCGTCTTCGGCGACGCCGACATCGACAAGGCGGTCGCGGGCATCGCCGCTGCCGGATACTTCAACGCCGGCCAGGACTGCACGGCCGCGACCCGGGTGCTGGTGCAGGCAGGCGTCCACGACGAGTTCGTCGCCGCCCTGGCCGAGGCGGCCCGCAACACCACCGTCGGCCTCCCCGCCGACAACCGCGACGTGGGCGCGCTCAACAACCCGGGTCAGCTCGCCCGGGTCGCAGGCATGGTCGAGCGACTCCCGGACCACGCCACGATCGCGGCCGGGGGAGCGCCGGCCCGGGTGGAGGGCGGTGAGAACGGCTACTTCTACCAGCCCACGGTCCTGGCCGGCCTGCGCCAGGACGACGAGCAGATCCAGAACGAGATCTTCGGCCCGGTGATCACCGTGCAGCGGTTCGCCGACGAGGCCGAGGCGCTCCGGTGCGCCAACGACGTCGACTACGGTCTCGGGTCGAGCGTGTGGACCAGGGACCACGGCACCGCGATGCGGGTCAGCAAGCGCCTCGACTTCGGCGTCGTGTGGATCAACACCCACATCCCCTACATCTCCGAGATGCCCCACGGCGGCTTCAAGCACTCCGGCTACGGCAAGGATCTCTCCGTCTACGGCTTCGAGGACTACACCCGGATCAAGCACGTGATGTCGTTCGTCGGTGAGTAATCCGCTAGACAAACATCCAGGTGTGCGACCCTCGATGTGCGGGCCGGGGGATCCCGTGAAAGCATCGAGCGCCGTTTCGCGTACCTCCGCGACGTGGTGCCAGCAATGGAAGCAGTCGAACCCCCACACGAGGTGCACCCCACATGTCAGCCAAGCAATGGCGGACAGATGTCCAAGGTCTCCGGGCCATTGCCGTAGGCCTGGTCGTCGCTGCCCATGCGGGCATCCCCAACACCGAGGGCGGCTTCGTCGGCGTCGACGTCTTCTTCGTCCTCTCCGGCTTCCTGATCACCACGCTGCTGCTGCGCGAGGCCGACACGTCGGGCACCGTCAGCATCCCGCAGTTCTACGCCCGCCGCGCCCGCCGCATCCTGCCGGCGGCCACTCTCGTGATCCTGGTCGTCCTGGCGTACGCCGCCTGGCAGTTGCCCACCACGCGGCTCACCGACGCCGCCGCCGACGGCACCTGGGCGGCGTTCTTCCTGGCCAACGTGCACTTCGCCGCCGAGGGCGTGCAGTACTTCCAGCCCAGCGAGCCCTCGCCGTTCCAGCACTACTGGTCGCTCTCGGTCGAGGAGCAGTTCTACCTGGTCTGGCCCGTGCTGGCGCTCCTGCTCATCCCCAGGCTCGGCCGCAAGGGCTTCACGATCGTCGCCGCGGTGATCGCGGTCGCCAGCCTGGCCTGGTCGGTTCACGCCACCGGCGAGAACCCCACCGCCGCCTACTTCTCCACGCCCGCACGCGCCTACGAGCTCGCCGCCGGAGCGCTGCTGGCCTGCTGGGGCGGCCGGCTCAAGGGTGCCGCGAGCGTCGCCGCAGGCTTCGGTGGAGCGGCGGCGATCGTCGTCTCGACCGTCGTGTTCAGCGAGGCCACCCCGTTCCCCGGCTGGCAGGCGCTGGTGCCCACGCTGGGCACGGTCGCGCTGCTGGCCTCGGGCGCGAACGCCCCGACGGCGACGCTGCTCGCCGTGCGCCCGCTGCGCTACGTCGGCGACATCTCCTACTCGCTCTACCTGTGGCACTGGCCGCTGATCGTGCTCGGCCCCGAGCTCCTCCGTCTCGGCAGCGCCGCCCTCGAGATGACGATCTCGGTCGCCGCCGCGCTGCTGCTCTCCGCGCTGAGCCACCGGTTCGTCGAGCTCCCGTTCCAGCGCAAGCAGGTGCCGATGCTCTCCCACGGGCTGCGCTCGCTGGTCCTGTGGCCGGTCGCGCTCGTGCTGGCGGTCGGCAGCGGCTGGCTGACGACCGGCTACGCGGCGTACGCGGAGAAGGAGCGCGCCGCCCAGGCAGAGGCTTGGTTCGCCGCCAACGAGGTCCCGGACACCGCCGCGGAGACCGGCGGTCCGCCGCAGGTGCAGCGCGAGCTGCGCGCCGCCCTCGAGATCGCCGACCGCGGTGGCCCGATCCCGCCGGCCGTGATCGGCGAGGAGATCACCGAGGACCGGTGGCAGAAGAGCTACGGCGACTGCTACGCCAACTACGGCGAGAGCCGGGGCGCCGAGTGCACCCTCGGCGACGCCGACGCGAAGAAGACCGTCGCCGTCGTCGGAGACTCGCACGCAGGGATGTGGCTGACCGCCTTCGACGACCTCGGCAAGGACAACGGCTTCCGGGTCGTGCCGGTGGTCAAGGTCGGCTGCGCGCCCTACCCGGTCCAGCACCGCGGCAAGAGGATGACCCAGGCCGAGTGCGACGACTTCCGCGACTGGTCCGCGGACCGCCTCGAGAGCCTCGACCCCGACGCGATCGTCTCCACGGCCCGCGGCCAGCTCTTCATGCCCAAGACCTACGACGGGATGGACCGCGACGAGCAGTGGTCACAGGCCGTACGCAGCACGGTGAAGGCCTACCGAGAGATCTCCCGCAAGGTGGTCGTCCTGGGCGACGTACCGTCCGTGGACCACGACCCCGCCGACTGTCTCAGCGCCCCGGAGGCCGACCAGCTGTCCTGTCTCAGCGACCGGGACTCGCGCGAGACCAGCAGCAACGAGGTCACCGAGGCGGCCGTGAAGGGCACCCGGGCGGCGTACGTCGACACCCAGCGCTTCGTCTGCGCCGATGACCGCTGCCCGCTGGTCGTGGGGGAGAAGGTCACCTACTACGACGACTCGCATCTGACCGAGTCGTGGGTCCGGCACGTCACGCCGCGGCTCGGTGTCATCCTCGCACCGCTGATCTGACGGAGATTTAACTGGGACGCCCGTTTCGAGATTTGCCTTCGCGTGCATCTTTGTGGCTTAATTGTGGCCAGACGTTGCAAAACGTTTCATGCACAGCCCTGGACCCGTGGGGGAGTCCGGGGCTGCTGCTATTTCTCCTGATGTTTTCCGGCCCTCAACCGCAGCCGCTTGGCGCCCTCTCAGCCTCTGCTGGGAGAATGATCCGGTGAACGATCAGCGACCACGCGACGTGGTGATCCTCGGCTCGACCGGGTCCATCGGCACCCAGGCGCTCGACCTGGTGCGGGCCAACCCTGACCGGTTCCGGGTCGTCGGACTGACCGCGGGCGGGTCCAACAAGGAGCTGTTCGAGGCCCAGGTTGCCGAGTTCGCGCCCAAGTTCTCCGGGCTGGGGGAGGAGGCCTCGGTCGAGGCCGCCGCCCAGGCCGCCGACGTGGTGCTCAACGGGATCACCGGCGCCGTCGGTCTCCGCCCGACGCTGGCCGCGCTCGAGGCCGGCAACACGCTCGCGCTGGCCAACAAGGAGTCGCTGATCATCGGCGGGCCGCTGGTCAAGCGGATCGCGCGCGAGGGGCAGATCGTCCCGGTCGACTCCGAGCACTCCGCGATCGCGCAGTCGCTGCGTGCCGGCCGGGCGGAGGAGGTGCGCAAGCTGGTGCTGACCGCCTCCGGCGGCCCGTTCCGTGGCCGCTCCCGCGACGAGCTCGCCCAGGTCACCCCGGCGCAGGCGCTCAAGCACCCCAACTTCGCGATGGGGCGGGTGATCACGACCAACTCCGCCACCCTGGTCAACAAGGGTCTCGAGGTCATCGAGGCACATCTGCTCTTCGACGTACCCTTCGACCGGATCGAGGTCGTCGTCCACCCGCAGCAGTACATCCACTCGATGGTCGAGTTCACCGACGGCGCCGTGGTGGCCCAGCTCGGGCTGCCCACGATGCTGGTGCCGATCTCGATGGGCATGGCCTGGCCCGAGCGCGTCCCCGACGCCGAGACGCCGATCGATTGGACCAAGGCCGCCGACTGGCGCTTCGAGCCGCTCGACGACGACGCCTTCCCCGCGGTGCGGCTGGCGCGTGAGGCCGGCACCCGCGCCGGCACCCACCCCGCCGTCTACAACGCCGCCAACGAGGTCTGCGTCGACGCCTTCCACGAGGGCCGGATCCCGTTCACCGGCATCGTGGACACGATTGCTGAGGTGATGGCAGCCCACCACGGCGTACGCTCTGAAAGCACGCTCACCATCGACGACGTGCTCGCCGCCGACGCCTGGGCGCGCGAAGAGGCCACCCGCATCCTGGAGACCCGCCCATGAGCTATCTGCTCTACACGTTGGCCGTGATCGGCTTCATCGTCGCGATCCTGGCCTCGATCGGGCTGCACGAGCTCGGCCACATGATCCCGGCGAAGGCGTTCGGCGGGAAGGTGACGCAGTACTTCATCGGCTTCGGGCCGACGGTGTGGTCCAAGCAGATCGGCGAGACGGAGTACGGCCTCAAGGCGATCCCGCTCGGTGGCTACGTCAAGATCGTCGGCATGCTGCCGCCCGGCGCCGAGCAGCTGGGGGAGCGCACTGAGGACGGTGCCCTCCGGGTGCGCAAGTCCAACACCGGCATGTTCACCCAGCTGATCAGCGACGCGCGCTCGGCCGAGTGGGAGCTGATCCGCCCCGAGGACGAGCCGCGGCTCTTCTACAAGATGTCGTGGTGGAAGAAGGTCATCGTGATGGCCGGTGGGCCCTCGGTGAACATCGCGATCGCGTTCTTCGTGCTGTGGGGTGTCTTCGGCATCTACGGCGTCCGTGAGCCGGTCGTCAACGAGGGGCATCCGGTCGTCTCGAGCCTGCAGGAGTGCCTGCTGAGCTGGGAGGACCAGGGTCGCGAGTGCCGTCCCAGCGACAAGCCAACGCCGGCCGCCGACGCCGGCCTGAAGCCGGGTGACGAGCTGATCTCGTTCAACGGCACCGAGCTGACCTCGTGGTCGGTCGCCCAGAAGCTGATCCGCGACAACATGGACGGCGAGGCGACCATCGTCATCGAGCGCGACGGAGAGCGGATGACGCTGCAGACCCAGACCGTCGTCCAGGAGCGGATCAAGGACGTCGACGACACCAGCGCCGACCCGGAGACCGCGAAGGTCGGCTTCTTCGGGATGTCTCCCGAGTCGCACATCGTGACGACCAAGGAGGGCCCGGTCTACGCGCTGAAGGAGATGGGCGCGATGGCCGAGAACGCCGTCCACTCGCTCCTGCGCCTGCCGGTCAAGGTCTGGCACGTCGCGCTCGCGATCGTCGGTGTCGAGGAGCGCTCGGCCGACAGCCCGGTCAGCATCGTCGGCGGCGGCCGGATCGCCGGTGAGATCGCCGCCCACGAGGGTCTCGACGTCGCCGAGAAGGTCTCCAGCTTCGCGTTCCTGGTCGGTGGCTTCAACCTCTTCATCGGCATCTTCAACTTCGTCCCCCTTCTGCCGCTCGACGGCGGTCACATCGCGACGGCGCTGTGGGAAGGCATCCGCCGCGCCTTCGCGAAGGTCTTCCGGCGGCCCGACCCGGGACATGCCGACCCGGCGAAGCTGCTGCCGGTGGCGTACGTCGTGGCCTCGGCGCTCCTGGTGATGGGTGTTGTCCTGATCGTCGCCGACCTCGTCGTCCCGCTTCATCTCCAGGCCTGACCCGCACGTAAGATTGGTAGACATGACGTCCATCCCCCTCGGTATGCCGGAAGCGCCTGCTCCGGTGCTCGCCCCCCGCCGCAAGACCCGCCAGATCAAGGTCGGTTCGGTGGGTGTCGGCAGCGAGAGCCCCATCTCCGTGCAGTCGATGACGACCACGCTCACCTCCGACGTCAACTCGACCCTGCAGCAGATCGCCGAGCTCACCGCGTCCGGCTGCGACATCGTCCGGGTCGCCTGCCCGAGCCAGGACGACGCCGACGCGCTGCCGGCGATCGCGAAGAAGTCGCAGATCCCGGTGATCGCCGACATCCACTTCCAGCCGAAGTACGTCTTCGCCGCCATCGAGGCCGGCTGCGCGGCGGTCCGGGTCAATCCGGGCAACATCCGCAAGTTCGACGACCAGGTCAAGGAGATCGCCGCCGCCGCGAAGGACCACGGCACCTCGATCCGGATCGGTGTCAACGCGGGCTCGCTCGACAAGCGGCTGCTGGAGAAGTACGGCAAGGCCACCCCCGAGGCTCTGGTCGAGTCGGCGATCTGGGAGGCCTCGCTGTTCGAGGAGCACGGCTTCCACGACTTCAAGATCTCGGTCAAGCACAACGACCCGGTCGTGATGGTCCGCGCCTACGAGCTGCTCGCCGAGGCCGGTGACTGGCCGCTCCACCTCGGCGTCACCGAGGCCGGTCCGGCCTTCCAGGGCACGATCAAGTCCTCGGTCGCCTTCGGCCACCTGCTCAGCCAGGGCATCGGAGACACCATTCGCGTCTCGCTCTCGGCGCCGCCGGTCGAGGAGGTCAAGGTCGGCATCCAGATCCTGGAGTCGCTCAATCTCAAGCCGCGCCGCCTCGAGATCGTCTCCTGCCCGTCCTGCGGCCGCGCCCAGGTGGACGTCTACACGCTCGCCGAGCAGGTCACCGCCGGCCTCGACGGCCTCGAGGTCCCGCTCCGGGTAGCCGTCATGGGCTGCGTCGTCAACGGCCCCGGTGAGGCCCGCGAGGCCGACCTCGGTGTCGCCTCCGGCAACGGCAAGGGCCAGATCTTCGTCAAGGGCGAGGTCATCAAGACCGTCCCCGAAGCGGCCATCGTCGAGACCTTGATCGAGGAGGCGATGAAGATCGCCGAGGGCATGGAGCCCGTCGAGGGCGCCGGCGCGCAGGTATCCGTCAGCGGCTGAGGTGCTGTGGATGTTCACCGAGGTAACTCGGTGAACATCCACATCCCTCGTGGAGTTCCACGAGGTCAGCGAGCACTCGCCGAGTTACCTCGGTGAGCATTCCCGGGCTGGTCCGCCCCGCGACGGTTTCGAGGTTGTGGGACGGGTCGGGCGATGAGCATGTCGTCGGCATGGAACTCCGCCACGTCGATGCCGCTCATCAGTTCGGTATAGCGAGCGCCGTACTTCTCTTCGTCCCAATGAAGGCCCGCGACCGCCCAGGCCTCGTCGGCCGACACGGCCGTCATGGGCTCGGAGTAGCGATATCCGCTCTCCGGTAGCTCGTCGTACCAGAAGAACCGGGCGAGCGGGTCGACCATCGCGTACGAGCCGGTCATCTCATCGTTGTCCTCGGTCGTGATGAGCACGCTCTTGTAGCCCGGACGCTTGCGCACGAACTTTCGGTGTCGCTTCGCGAAGTTGCGGAACTCCTCGTCGGTGATCGCGGTCTTCGCGGAGTAGACCGGGAGCATTTTGAGCAGCTTCCATCTATCTGGCCTGATTGCGGCGAGGACAGCGTCGAAGTTCTCCCGGCAGTTCAGCTCGCTGACGACCGTGTTCACCTTGATCTCCGGCTTCCTGGTCCCCAGACGGTCGGCCGCCTGGCGAATAGCTTGGACTCGGATTGCGGCCTCCATGAGGTCGAAGACCTTGCCGCTACGCGTGACGCGACCGATCTCGCGATTGGAGCTGTGGAGCGAGGAGTCAACGCTGATCCCGACGACGTCGATGTTCTCTGCGGTCCACTCGGCGTCGAACCTTCGAAGCATGAGCCCATTGGTGACGTACGAGACGCGCGTCTTCAGTATCGATCGGGCGTAGTCGACGAGGTCGTCGATGTTCGGGAGCAGTGCCGGTTCGCCACCGACGAAGTTGAATCGGATGGGGCTGTCGGCGCCGCGGTCACGACGGAACTTGTCTGCGAGCTCCCACATGATGCGATACGCCGTTTCGGTGTCAACCCACACGCTCGTCTCCGCGCTTGACTCCTGGAGCAGGCCCCACTTACCGAAGCAGTAGGTGCACCGATAATTGCATCGCTCGGTCACGTGAAGGTTGACGACCATCTCGACGTCGGTCATTGGCGCATCCTTGCAGAAAGGATGCGCGTAACCGGGAGAACCGGAGTAACCGTGTTCCTGATTCGCGGTGTCGTTCAGCCCTGTGCGTGCGCCTGTTGCCGAAGCGCAGCGACGAGCTCGTCGTCGATGGTGAAAGCAGAGTCCAAGGTGAGGTCGGCATCCGCGAGAAGATCCTGGACGCCCAGGTCAGCGCGCTCGAAGATGCTGAAGCAGTTTCGAGTGGACACGCCCTCATGGATCCGCAGAAGCTCGGCGACTCGTGAGATCAGCGAGCCCATCACGATGTCGTCGACGATGACGGCCTCGACCTCGTGACCGATCACAGGATTGACCTCATTCCCGAGGTTGCGCTCCACGGGAAAGCCGAATCGCGGCGGACGAGAAGTGGTGCGCACCATCAGGAAGGGTACGCCGCAGAGTTCGGCGACTCGGCTGCCGACGAGGATGTTGCCCTCGCGCGCGGTTGCGATCACGGTCCTGTCCGGGTCGAGGCCGCCGAGCTTCCGGCGAACTCTGCGCGCCAGGAACTGGGCGAGGCTCTCGCGATGGTGGGGCGAACACGACGCGGAGTGCAGGTCGATGTAGACACTGATGGGGCTCCGCTTGTGGTATCCGACAAGGAGCGGAGCCTGTGCGACGAAGACGTACCCGGAAGTGATGGCCCGCACCGTGTCGTCCGTGATGCTCTCGAGCGCGGGACCGGCCGACCTGGGATCGAGCCGCACGATCAGATTGGGACGAGCTGGCGGTTCGGCTATTCGCTGGATCGCCGGGTCGGGTTGGAGATCGCGAGGGCGCTCGCCTCGGGTCGCCGCCTCTGCCAGCTCCCAGCGTCGTTCCCACTCTCGACTCCACTTTCGGATCCAGTCCGTGCGTTCCTCGCTGGCATAGGTGGTGGGCACCGCGGCGCGGACGATGGCCAGCAGGAGGTCACGAGGAACGAGGTTCGTGTTGGCCGTGGCTGCGTATGCTCGGCTGTTGCTGATGTTGGCACCCAACGCGACCTGTCCGATGCCCTTGCCGGTCCAGTTCTTGACCCATGCGCGGAGGTCCCGGTTGAGGATGGCAGGGCTGTCGTCAGGTTCGAGGGCCATCTCGTCCCTCCTGGAGCGTGGCCTGTTCGCGTTCGAGTCCTGGGTGGGTCTCGATCCAGTCCACCAGGAATCCAGCAAATGTATCGCCGTGCTCTTGACCGAGCGCCCGTTTCTAAAGAAGTTGTCGGTCCGACGTACGCAGGAAAGCCCGGTCCGAGTCCCGGACCGGGCTTCTTTCTTGTGCTCCGAGACGTCCCCCTGCGTACGCCTCGAAGGTCGAGGTGGTCTCACCAGTGCATCAGCCTCGAGACCACGCCGAGGAACCCGAGGTGGAGGAGCGCTCCGACCGGGTCCGTGGTGATCAGATGGCCCCAGGCGAGTGCGGCCTGGCCCATCTGGGTTCCGAGGGCGGTGGCGAAGCCGTCGAGCCCGCCGTGGGTCCACAGGTGGACGACGACGAACCGGAGACCCGGCACGACCAGGAACAGGACGAGTGCGGCCTTGACCGGGAGGATCCAGGGCAGCGAGCCGCTGCCGGTGGAGCTCAGGTTGCCGCTGCGTACCCAGCGGGTGCCGCTGCTGCCGTTGAAACGGACCTTGGTGCGGCCTGCGGCGGTGGCGACGACGACACCGCGCTTTCCGGAACGTACGCCGCCGCGGGCCCGGACGGTATCGCCGGGGCGCATGAAGTTGTTGATCATGACAGCGCTCCTCCCGTGAGGACGACGGAGGTGGACGAGGTGCCGGCGGCTGCCTGGCACGTGGGCGGCTCGGCGCTGAGCAGCTGGTTGAAGCCGAACACGACAAGAAGCGTGACGGCGAAGGTGGCGATGCTGAACTTGTGGTTCCTCATGGTCATCATCTCCTTCAGCGGTAGGGCCCGTTGGTGGGGCCGGCGCTGTCCCGATGGGGACATCTCCAAGGTGGCGGAGCCCACATCCGTCTCGCCAGAGGGCGGGCGGGAGTGGGGACGATGTGAAGACAGTCCCAGGTGAGTTGGGACGTTTCTGGGACAGAATTGGGACGCCTGCGGGATACTCTCAACCGCGAACGCGGGCGACTCGGCGAGGGGCAATGACCGACGAATCTCTCTCTCCAGAGCAGTTCAACGGAGAATTGCGCGCCTGGGTCCGGCAGGTGACCGGAAAAGCTGATGGTGGCGCCGGTGTCGCGATGGCCAGAAGCACCTTCTACCGGCGTACGTCCGGATCGAAGCTGATGCCGCTCGACGAGCTCATCCGCGTCGTCGGCGGGGCTGTGCCCCGCACCCTCGACCCGGCCCATCGCGGCGAGTGGATCCGGAAGAACACCGGCATCTGGCAGGCGAAGTGGTGGAAGGCGTACGCCTGGCGCGACCAGGACACCGCGCCACCGGGTCCCGTGCTGGCCCCGGTGGCCCTGGCGACGGCGGCTCCCGCGGCTCCGATGACGGCACCCACCGCCAGCTCCCGGCTGACCTTCCCGAGAGCCCGGGTGGCGGCGCTGAGCGGGCTGACGACCGAGCAGGCCACGATCCCGCTGATCGAGGCGCTGGGCCGGTGGCTCGAGAACACCGAGTCCAACCTGTTCTTCCTCACCGGCCCTTCGGGCTCGGGCAAGACGATCGAGATCAGGGACTGGACGGCCTCGCAGGAGCAGGTGCGCTACGTCAGCCTGCGCGACGGTGCGGTCGACTACGGCGACCTGGTCGGCGAGGACCGTTCGCCGATCGTCATCGACGACTTCGACCTGATCTCCTCCAGCGCCGAGGAGCACGGCGTCACCCGACCCGACCTGAGCGAGCTGCGCTCCGCGTTCGGCCGCGGCGGCCGGTTCGTCGTGATCAGCAAACGCAACCTGCAGACCGAGCGCGACGAGCTCGCCGAGCAGCTGCGCAGCCCGGCCCGGCTCGAGGACCTCGGGGTCGAGGCACCGATGGTCGTACGTGTCGAGCCGATCTCCCCGGTCGAGGTGCGCGCCCTCGGCGAGGAGCGCGGCGGTGACGAGAAGCTGCGCAACCTGGCCGCTGAGATGGAGCGCGGGGGAGGGTTCTTCCCCGCGACCCCGATGGTCCTCAAACAGCTCTACGCCTCCATCGAGGAGGGCGCACCCGCTCCCCGCACCCAGTGGGACGGCTACACCGTCCACCTCAAGCACGTCTGCGGACAGCCGTGGGACCGGAAGAGCTCACGCATCCCCAGCCGGGTGCGGTTCCAGACCTACCGCGACATCGCCTGGGATCTGTTCACGGGGATGGACGAACCGGCCGCGCAGGAGCAGGACCTGATCCCGGTCCCGCGCGTCTCGGAGTGGCTCTTCGCCAACCTGCAGCGCGACCTCGACATCACCCGGCAACGGGACTTCCTGACGTACGAGTGGATCGCCGACCTGCTCGACCACTCCGAGGTCTTCGGCGTGACCGGACGGACCAAGGACTCGGTGGAGTCGGCGGAGTTCGCCCACGAGACCTTCTACCAGTACTTCGTCGCCGAGGGCATCCGCGACCGGCTGCGCGACGGGCACGGCATGGCCCTCGACGGCGCCCGCTTCGCCGACATGCACATGGGGCCGTTGGTGATGACGTTCCTCAAGGCCGGGTTCCAGCCCGGCGACCTGGATGCCGTGGCCCGGCTGAGCGTACGCGAGAGCCTGTCCTGGATGGACCGGCTGATCTGCCTCTACCTGACCGAGGAGCGCGAGGACTACGGCGAGCTCCTCACCCAGGCTCCCGAGCGCTACTGGGACGAGCTGGAGTTCGTCCTGGAGGCGTTCCGGTCGCTGTTCCTGCGCAAGGCGGCGATGTATCAGCTGATCCTGCAGGGCCGGGTGACGGTCGACGGCTACCTCGAGATCCTGGAGCGGGAGGAGGACCCCGGGGCCGTCGCCCGCGAGCGCGACGTGCTCGGCTGGGGCACCGACATCACCCAGGCCCTGGTGCGTCGGCTGCATCATCCGGTCCTGGCACCGGCGATTCCGATTACCGCGTACCGGCTGGGGCAAATGGGTGATATCACTTGCCTGAGCCATCTCGAAGGTCTCACTGGTCTGCCGCTCGGCCATCAGGATGTGGTGAGTGCGGCGATCCATCGGATCAAGGAGCGCCATGAGCACCAGCACTCAGACTGAGCGATCGCCGACGCTCGTCCTCGGCGCCACCGGCGACCTCGGCAGCGCGGTCGCGCGCCGGCTCAGCGCGGAGGGCACGCCGGTGATCCTGCACGCCTACAGCCGCACCACCGAGCTGGCCTACCTGGCCGACGAGACCGGCGCCGTCGCGCGCGTGGACGGCGACCTCACCACCGATGACGGCGTGAACGCCCTGGCCGAGACGCTCGCCGGGTTCGACACCCTGTCGGGCCTGATCAACTGCTCCGGCATCAACCCCAGCCCCGATACGGTCGCCGAGATCGACCGATCCGAGTGGCAGCTGACCCTCGACCTCAACCTGACGTCGGTGTGGCGCACGGCCTCGCTCGCGCTCCCGAAGCTGCGGGCGGCCCGGTCCGGCGCGGTCGTGCTGGTCAGCTCGGTCTTCGGGATCCGTACGCCGTCACGACGGGCCGCCTACGGGGTGTCGAAGCACGCGCTCACCGGGCTCGCCCAGGCGATCGCGCAGGAGGAGGAGGGGATCGTCCGCGCCAACGTCGTCGCCCCCGGGCCGATGTGGAGCGAGTCCTCCCGGCAGGTCTTCGTCAAGCACGCCCGCAAGGAGGGGGTGACCGTCGACCAGTACATCTCCTACCGAGCCGCTCGCATCCCCGGACACCGGTTCGTCACCGCCGACGCCGTCGCCAAGGTCTGCGTCTTCCTCGCCTCCGACGGCGCGAGCGCGATCAACGGCCAGTGCATCGTCGCCGACGGCGGCGAGTACTGAGGGTCCGCCCGCGCGACCCGAGATCCGCAATTCACCCGAGATGCCGCTGATGCGCGCTCGCACTGCTTAGGCTTCGCCTAGCGCCTCCACACGTCTTCTCCTTCCCTCCTCAGACTGGCGACAACAGTGACCAATTTCTGGCTTGCCATCGATCACGCGGACGACGCGCTGTTCCGCACCTCGGACTCCACCGACATCAGGTCCGAGCTCCTCGATCTGGTGGCCCACACCCCTGGCTGGGGCATCGTCGTGCGCCCCACGCAGGGGCACGGCGACGTACGCCGCGAGCTCGCCTGCGCCGGGCTCCCGGACATCGACGCCGTCGATGACCTCGTCGTCCCGAAGAGGTCGACGGACGCGGTGAAGGTCGGGTTCGACGACCACCGGGGCGGCTGTGCGCCGATGGCGCTGGACATCCTGGACCGCCTCCCGAGCTACGACCGGGTCTTCCTCGAGCCCTACTGCGCCACGCCGGGATGTCTCGACGATCTGGCCGTCCTCGGCGCACGGTCGCGGTGCGGCGGCATCGTGCTCAAGCTCAAGGTGAACGACGAGGGCCTCGCGGCCATCGAGCGTGCCGACCTCGGCGGCGCGCCCTGGGTCGCACGGTCCGACGGCATGGCCTGGGACGACTTCAGCGCCCGTCTGCCCCGGGTCCGAGAGCTCGGCGCCCGCGGCGTGATGGTGGGCCGGGCCGTCTGGGGGGACACCGGCGAGGCCGGCCAGGACGTACGCCTCAAGACCATCCGCGAGCGCATGCACACGATCGAACGCGTCTTTGCTTAGAGCCGCCGGTGGGATCTCTTGATCCGGCCAGCGAGCCGCAGGGCGACGTACGACCAGATTGGCCCTAGGCTCGGTGACATGCTCACGACGCGCCAGGGGATCCGCCCGCTGCATGCGGGTGATCTCAGCGCGTTCCTGGAGCTGACCGGTCTGGACCCGGTGGTGAACGTGTTCGCCGAATACCGGGCGCGCACCACCAACCTCGAGCCCCGCTGGCTCGGCGGCGAGATCTGGGGCCGCTGGGACGGCGGCGAGCTCGTCGCGGCCTGTCACGTCGGCGCCAACCTGGTTCCCATCCAGGCCACCGAGGAGGATGCCCACGCCTTCGGCGAGCGAGCCCGCAACCGGGTCCGCACCGTCTCGACGATCGTCGGACGGCAGCCCGCGGTGCGCTCGCTGTGGGGGGCGATCGGCGACGCCTGGGGCGCGCCGCGCGACCAGCGCTGGGAGCAGCCCCACCTCGAGCAGCAGCTGCAGAGCCTGGTCGAGCCCGACCCGTTCGTACGCCGCACCGTCCGCGCCGACATGGACGCCCTCTACCCGGCGTGCGTGGCGATGTACACCGAGGAGGTCGGCATCTCGCCCGAGACCGGCGGTGGCCGCGACCTCTACCGGGCCCGGGTGCTCCAGCTGATCTCACGCGGCTGGTCCTTCGCCCGGATCGAGGACGGCGAGGTCGTCTTCAAGGCCGAGGTCGCCTGCGCGACCCCCGAGGCCGCCCAGATCCAGGGTGTCTGGGTGCCTCCGCATCGACGCGGCGAGGGCCTCGCTGCCCGCGGGATGGCCGCGGTCTGCGACATCGTCCGCAGCGAGATCGCCCCTCGCATCTCCCTCTACGTCAACGAGTGGAACGCCCCCGCGCGCCGTGCTTACGAGCGGGCCGGCTTCCTCGAGACGGCCCGCTTCTCCACCATCATGTTCTGAGCTGTTCTGAGCTCAGTACGCCTGCCACGCCCGTTCGCACACGGTGCCTTCGCAGCGCACCAGCCAGTCGATGCCTGAGTAGGGTGCCGACTCGATCAGGACCCGGGTGCTGGTCTCCCAGCCGTGCACCCGGACACCGTTGGGATTGCGATAGTTCGCCAGCAGGGTGCCGCGGACGCTGCGGCGGCGTACGACCGACGAGTCGTCGCGCCACGCGATCGGGCTCGTGGCGATCCGGGCACCGTCGGGGGAGAAGGCCCCCACCGCCTCGGCACACGATCGCCACAGCGTCGTGCCCGGCTGGGAGATGGTCGACACGACGGTGCAGGCGTCGGAGTCGAACGGCTTCGCGGTGTAGCCCGCCAACCGGTCGGAGCCGAAGGCGCCGGTATAGGCCGCCCGGGACGCGATCGTCCGGATCGTGCCGGTGCTCCAGTTCCAGACCATCGTCCGTGCCGGGGAGAAGCCGCCGATGAGCACGCGGGTGCCGCTGACGTCGATCGGGTTCGGCTCGGTCGTGTTCCGGAAGGTGTGCCGGGCGACGATCGCACCGCTGACCGCGTTGCGGACCTGAACCTGCGTACCGCTGGAGACGAAGGCCGTGCTGAGCAGATACCGGTTGTCGGCCGACATCTTGGTCAGCGACTGGTAGTGGATCCCGTCGATGAGCGTGCGCTGCGGCTTGTCCAGCTCGGCACGGATGAGCCGGTCGGTCCGGTAGTGGACCCGCAGCAGGAACCCGCTTCCCGACCTGCCCACGAGCGTGACCGAATCGGCCTCGCCGATGGTGAACGGGGTCTTCATGCCCGTCTTCGGGTCGACCACCGACCAGGAGTCGTCGGAAGGATGGTGCAGGTAGGGGACCGCCGGTGGGCTGCCCTTCGGCAGCGACCCGGGACGTACGTCGACGTCGGTGGCGGCGGATGCCGGTGAGGTGGGCAGTGAGAGCGCGGTGGCGGCCAGGGTGAGGCCTGCCAGGACGCGGATGAGTGTCGTCTTCATGTCAGGTCCTCGATGTGTCCCTTGGCGGCGCGCTCGCAGGCCGCAGCCTCGCAGCGGACGAGCCAGTTGGTCGTTCGGTCGTTGGGGTAGGACTTCAGCAGGATCCGGGAGTTGGTCTCCCAGGCGGCCGCCCAGACCCCGTTCATGTTGGTGTAGGTGGTCAGCAGGGTGCCGTTGAGGCTGCGGCGTTTCACGTTCGCGACGCCGCCGTCGTTCGGTTCGGTGGCGATCCGAGTGCCGTCCGGGGAGAAGGAGGCGACCTTCTCGGTGCACGTGCGCCAGGTCGTCGTCGCCGGGGTGGAGATCTTCGAGACGTACGTGCACTCCGGCTGTCCCGAGAAGCTGTCGTAGGTCGCCAGCCGGTCGGAGGCGTAGGAGGCCACGTACGCCGTCCGGTTCCCGATCCTGGCGACGGCCCCGGTCCTCCAGTTCCAGGTGAGGGTCCGGGCAGGCGAATGGGCGCCCATCAGGACCGTCGTCCCGCGTACGTCGAGGGGAATCACGCGCGAGCGGACCCGGAACGTGCGGCGAGCGATCTGCTGTCCCGTCGTGGCGTTCAGGACCCGCGCGACGGCGTTGTCGTTCGGATAGGTGAGCAGCAGCAGGTAGCGGCCGTCGGAGGAGAGCCTCGCGTCCTCGGCCAGGCTCAGGTCGACGAGCTGCTTCGGAGCCTTCCCTGGCTGCACACGCACGACGCGGTGCTCCGGGAAGACGCGTACCAGATAGCCGTTGCCCGAGGCGCCGAGGAGATTGGCGTGGCCGGAGTCCGACATCGGGATCGAGAGCCTGGTGTCCCCGTCGACGACGTCGTAGTCGCCCACCGAGCCGGCGATGTAGGGGACCGTCGGCGGTTCTCCCATGGGCAGCGGGAGCGGACGGACGCTGACGGATGTGGCGGCAGAAGCCGGTGACAGGAGCGTCACCGGGAGCATGAGAGCAGCAAGGATGGCCGTGGCCAGTGCCGGGATTCGGATACCTCTCATGAAGGTAAAGATGCGCCGGGCGCCGAACCGGTTGCAACGCCAATTCCAACCGGTTCGCGACAGCGGTCCTGCGAGCCGTACGCTTGCCCGCATGATCGCCCGTATGTCGACCCTTTTCGTGCGGACCCTGCGTGAGGACCCCGCCGACGCCGAGGTCGCGAGCCACAAGCTGCTTGTCCGTGCCGGCTACATCCGCCGCGCCGCGCCGGGGATCTATTCCTGGCTGCCGCTGGGACTGCGCGTGCTCGGCAAGGTCGAGCAGATCATCCGCGAGGAGATGGCCGCGATCGGCTCCCAGGAGGTGCACTTCCCGGCGCTGCTGCCCCGCGAGCCCTACGAGGCGACCGGCCGCTGGACGGAGTACGGCGACGGCATCTTCCGGCTCAAGGACCGCAAGGAGGCCGACTACCTCCTCGGTCCCACGCACGAGGAGATGTTCACGCTCCTGGTCAAGGACCTCTACGGCTCCTACAAGGACCTGCCGCTGTCGATCTACCAGATCCAGACGAAGTACCGCGACGAGGCGCGTCCGCGCGCCGGCCTGCTGCGCGGACGTGAGTTCATCATGAAGGACTCCTACTCCTTCGACTACACCGACGAGGGTCTCGAGGCCGCCTACCAGGCCCACCGCGAGGCGTACGTCAGGGTCTTCGACCGCCTCGGGTTCGAGTACGTCATCGTCAAGGCGACCTCCGGTGCGATGGGCGGCTCGGCCTCCGAGGAGTTCCTGGCCGTCTCCGAGGCCGGCGAGGACACGTTCGTACGCTCGCCCGGCGGCTACGCCGCCAACGTCGAGGCGGTCACGACGCTGGCCCCCGAGCCGATCTCCTACGAGGGCGTGCCCGCCGCTCATGCCGAGGACACCCCCGAGACCCCGACGATCCAGACGCTCGTCGACCACCTCAACAAGGCGTTCCCGCGCGACGACCGTCCCTGGGAGGCCGGCGACACGCTGAAGAACGTGCTCGTGACTCTGCGCCACCCCGACGGCACCGTCGAGCCGCTCGCGATCGGTCTGCCCGGTGACCGCGACGTCGACATCAAGCGTCTCGAGGGTCAGCTGGAGCCGATCGAGGTCGAGCCCATGGACGACGTCGAGCTCAAGAAGCACGCCTCGCTCGTGAAGGGCTACATCGGACCCGAGGTGCTCGGCGAGAAGTCCGAGTCCGGAATCCGCTACCTGGTCGACCCGCGCGTGGTCACCGGCACCCGCTGGGTCACCGGTGCCAACGTCGACGGCCAGCACGTCATCGACCTGGTCGCCGGCCGCGACTTCACCCCCGACGGCACCATCGAGGCCGCGGAGGTCCGCGAGGGCGACCTGGCGCCGGACGGGAGCGGTCCGCTGACGCTGGCCCGCGGCATCGAGATGGGCCACGTCTTCCAGCTCGGCCGCAAGTACGCCGACGCGCTGGGCCTGCAGGTGCTCGACGAGAACGGCAAGCTGGTCACGGTCACGATGGGCTCCTACGGCATCGGTGTCACCCGCGCCGTGGCCGCGATCGCCGAGGGCACCCTTGACGAGATCGGTCTCGCCTGGCCCCGCAACGTCGCGCCGTACGACATCCACCTCGTCGCCACCGGCAAGGACTCGGCCGTCTTCGAGGCCGCCGCCGCGCTCGCCGAGGAGCTCGAGGCCGCCGGCATCGACGTGCTCTACGACGACCGTCCCAAGGTCTCGCCCGGCGTGAAGTTCAAGGACGCCGAGCTCATCGGCGTCCCGACCATCGTCACCGTCGGCAAGGGCCTGGTCGAGGGCAAGATCGAGGTCAAGGACCGCAAGAGCGGCGATAAGACCGAGGTCGCCCTCGCCGACGCCGTCGCCGTCCTGACCGAGGTCGTCCGCGGCTGACCAACCCGCCGAATCTGTAGTTG
>NZ_JBHVKJ010000069.1:0-25935 GCF_042798275.1 Nocardioides sp. NPDC057767
CTGGGAGCGGGGCGGTTGCCACGCCGTGGGTCTGGGCTCGGGGGGTGGTTGGTTTCTGGTGGTTGCCCCGTATTGGGGGGGGGGGGGGGGCCGGCCCCCGGCCGGCCCGACACCCGTGGACGACGGTCAGGACTTCAGCAGCTCCTGCATGGTCTGGATCTCCTCGGCCTGAGCAGTCTCGATGTCCTCGGCCAGGGCCTTGGCGTCAGCGGACTCGCCGTCGGCCTGCTCGGTCTTGGCCATCTCGATCGCACCTTCGTGGTGCTCGATCATCATCGTGAGGAACATCTGGTCGAACTCGGCGCCGGTGGCGTTCTCGAGCGCGGTCATGTCCTCCTCCGACATCATCCCGCTCATGTCGTCCGACATGTCGCCGTGGTCCATGTCGGACATGCCGCCGTCGGGTACGTCCTCGCCCCATGACTCGAGCCAGCCGGTCATGGTCTCGATCTCGGGGCCCTGCGCGGCCTCGATGTCGGCGGCGAGGTCCTTGACCTCCTGGCTCTCGGCCCGCGACTCGGCGGCCTCGGCCATGTCGATGGCCTGCTCGTGGTGCGGGATCATCTGCTGGGCGAAGGTGACGTCGGCGTCGTTGTGTCCAGCGGTGGTGTCGCTGCCGTCCTCGCCGCCGCAGGCAGCGAGCGTGAGCAGCGTGGCCGCGAGGGCGGCGGCCGTCAGGGTCTTGCGCATGAGAGTTACTCCATCTGTGTGTTCGTGGTCTGGGCAGGCGAAAGCCCGAGTCACCCGGGTGGGTGCCTCGTGGCCAGTGCCTGTCAGCAGCGGGTCACGCAGAGTCGGAGCAGATCGGGCGGGTCGCGATCCCGCCCGTGGAAGGCCGCGCTCGGCCAGGCGGGCAGCAGGCTGCGCGGAATCCGGATACCACGTCGCGCCAGGGTCAGCGCGAGGCCCACGACCAGTGCGGTGAGGATCGCGAGGCAGAGGCCGAGGACACT
Organism: Nocardioides sp. NPDC057767; assembly: GCF_042798275.1. Lineage (NCBI taxonomy): Bacteria > Bacillati > Actinomycetota > Actinomycetes > Propionibacteriales > Nocardioidaceae > Nocardioides > Nocardioides sp. NPDC057767. The sequence continues at coordinate 954 of NZ_JBHVKJ010000069.1, forward strand.
CCCGCTTTCGTCGTCAGCGGGGACCTGGGTCTGATGACCAGCTGAGCTGTCGGCCGCCGCGACCGGGTCGGATGCGTGCGAGCCGCCGTGGTCCGCCATGACCATGACGCCTGCGCTCTCGGGCGCGGCTGCCATCGAGTGCGCACCGATGTGAGATCCCCAGCCGTGCATCGACATCAGCCCGAACAGTGCGACCGCGACAGCAGCAAGCGCCAGGCGCGTCCCGCGCCCGGGTGCCGCCGTCCGGAGCCTCTGCATGCCTGTGATTTTAGGCGCTCGGCACAACGAGAACCGACGTACGCATCCGTGATGAAGCCGGACGTATGCCGGGTGGGGCATCGGGTACCGCATGAGCCATCACAAAGTTAAGGAAATCCCCCCAAAACTCACTCAGGAAACCGCGCTACCTTCTAGCCTCGGCTCCTCCAGATCCCCCGGAGGCGTTGTGACCGACAAAGAACAGCATGCCCACGCGCCACGTGCGGGCGAGGGTCAGCGCGTTCTCGAGACGGTCGCCCTGCTGCTGCATGGTGCTCTGACCACGGCGACCAGGCAGCCGTTCAGGAGTGGCCGCTCCGCCCTCGCACTGCGCCTGCTGCTGGTACACCACGACGTACGCAACCGGCTCCCTGTCGGCCACCGCTTCTCGTCCGAGGCCTACGCGGCAGCGCGCTCGTTCATCGAGTCAGCCGTCGATCTCGAAGACTCCAACGCCAGGGTGGTCCAGCTGCTCGAAGCCGCCCAGGAGGTCCTCGCCGACCTCCCGGACACCACCAGGTTGAGCGAGGTGGCGATCGAGGTGTCCGACCTGCTGTCGGAGGCGAAGAGTCCACCGTGGGGCTAGCGGAAGATCATCAAGTCGGTGCGAGTTTGCGTGCCCATGTGGGACTTGAACCTGCGATCCGCTGACAGAACAGGACTACACGACCGTGCGCTCAACGGCGCGTCCCGGGGGTCTGGTGGTTCTGCGGTCGGCGGGAACGAACTCGGATCCGGAACCCTGCACCGTGGGACTGCCGCTGACGGTGGGCCAGGCTCGAGACCACCTGGCCCACCGTCGCGGGGTTCTGCCGGCAGGGACGTCAGCCCATGATCTTGCGGATCAGGGGCTTGAAGCCGTTGCTGTAGCCCTCGGGGCTGGGGTGGTAGGCATCTGCGAGATTGAGCTCGGCCTTGCCGTTGAGGTACGGGGTGCTCGAGCAGATGTCGTGCCCGGTGAACTGCTGGATCGGGTTGATGTGCTGGATGCCAGCCGCGCGGCTGCGGTCGGCGATCTTGGCCTCGAGGTTGTCGGCGAGTCCGTTGAGGGCGCTCACCTCGTTGGGGGTGAACCCGTCCGCGTCGGGGCAGCTGATGTCGGAGCCGAAGAACCGTGGGTAGCCGATCGAGATGACGCTCGCGTTGGGTGCGCCTTGCAGGATGGAGGCGTACGCGGCGTCGAGCTTCGGGCCGAGCTCGGTTTCGATGCGCTGGTTGACCTCGTCGACCTTGGCAAGGCAGAGCGGTTCGTCGAAGGAGCCGCCACAGTTGAGGAGGAGGTCGGCGAAGCCGACGTCGTTGCCGCCGATGCTGACGGTGACCCAGTCGGTCTCGGCGGTGAGGGACTTGCTCTGGGTGTTGACGACGTCGTCGGTGACGGCCCCGCCGCAGGCCGGGAAGACCAGGGTGGTGCTCGCACGTTCGGCGGCGATCTCCGGTCCATAGGCGTCGCTGCTGCGGTAGCACCCCAGATTGAGGTCGGGGTTGCGGGTGCCGTTGCCCGAAGCGAACGAGTCGCCGAGCGCTGCGTATTCTTCGGTGATCGCGGCACCGGCACTCTGGCTGGAGATGCCGATGAGGGAGCTGGCAGCGACGATCGCTGCGGTGGAGCTGATGACGCGTGACAGGGTGGAACTCATGAGTCCTCCTTGGACATCGTGGGGGTGCCTCGTCGACTCCGTGACAAGTGTGATGATGGTCACTTTCCGTGTGAGTTACCGCAGAGTAATAACGGCAGGGTCAAGCGACAAGGCAGGGAGCGCCGCCGTCCCGACAGGCGAGAATGGAGGGAGGGTGATGCCCTCCGCCTCGTGTCGGGTTGAGTGCCCGCGGAGGGCAGCAAGAACCGGTCTCGCCTGAAAGGCTGGCCGAGGGCCGCATTCACTGTGTCCGCGTTGCCGGACGTGTCCCGAAATGAAGCAGCCCCTGACCTGTTATCCCAGGTCAGGGGCCGATTTCCTGTACGCCATGTAGGACTTGAACCTACAACCCGCTGATTAAGAGTCAGCTGCTCTGCCAATTGAGCTAATGGCGCATGTCCTTCGCGCGTCAGGCGCGCTCGGCGACGAGAAGAACATTAGCAGCGGGCTCGGATACGGCCCAAATCGAGGAGGGGTCAGCGGAGCTCCAGGACGGCCTGGGCGGCGTTGTGGCCGCCGAGGCCGGAGACGGCGCCGCCGCGGCGGGCGCCGGAGCCGCACAGCAGGACGCTGCCGACGTCGGTCGCGACGCCCCAGCGGGCGGCGGGCGCGGTGAGGTCGGCGTCGTCGGGCGCCCAGGGCCAGGCCAGGTCGCCGTGGAAGATGTGGCCGCCGGGCATGGCGAGGTCGGCCTCGATCTCCTGGGGGATCTTCGCCTCGATGCACGGCTCGCCGTCAGCGTTTCGCGCGACGACGGAGGAGATCGGGTCGAGCAGGTGCTTGTCGAGGGAGGCGATGGCGCGCTCGACCGCCTGGGCCTTGCGTTCTTCGCGCGTGGCCGGGTCGTCGAAGAGGGTGGCCGGGGCGTGCAGGCCGAAGTAGGTGAGCGTCTGGGTGCCGGGCGGCACGTCGCCGAGGATCGAGGGGTCGGTCAGCGAGTGGCAGTAGACCTCGCCGGGCATTTCAGAAGGCACCGAGCCGGCGGTGGCCTCGGCGTAGGCCTTCTCGAGCTCGGTGTAGGACTCGCCGAGGTGGAGGGTGCCGGCGAAGGCGACCTTCGGGTCCTCGCCCGAGCGCAGCCGGGGGAGTCGCTCGAGGAGCATGTTGATCTTGAGCTGGGCGCCCACGGGCTTGACCGCGGGTGAGGGGGTGTGGCCGAGGAGGCCGTCGAGGACGTACGGAGCCAGGCCGGCGAGCACGAAGTCGGCGGCCACCGTGTGGGAGCCGGAGGCGTCGGTCCAATCGACCTCGGCGCCTTCGCCGACCGCGCCGCCGCGGATCGAGGTGACGGTCGCGCCGGTGAGGACCTCCGCCCCACCGGTGTGCGCCGCCTTCGCGATCGCTCCGGTGACCGCGCCCATGCCTCCGACCGGGACCCGCCACTCGCCGGTGCCGTTGCCGATCAGGTGGTAGAGGAAGCAGCGGTTCTGGATCAGGCTCTCCTCGCCGAGGCCGGCGAAGGTGCCGATCAGGGCGTCGGTGGCGACGACCCCGCGGACCACGTCGTCGGCGAACCGGCGCTCGATCGCCTCGCCCAGCGGCCGCTCGACGAGGTCGCGCCAGATCGGCGCACCCACCTGCGAGCGGATCGCGGCAGCGGTCGGCAGCGGGGCGGTGAGGGTGGGCGCGACGACCCGGGCGAGGTCGGCGACCTCGTCGTAGAAGGACTGCCACGCGGCGTACTCCTCGTCCGACCCCGTCACCGCGCGGAAGCTCGCCGCGGTGGCCTCGCCCTCCGGCGTCTCCACGAGGAGGCCGGTGGCGCGGGAGCCGTCCAGGAAGGGGGAGTACGACGCGGTCTGCCGCGACGCGAGCTCGATGTCGAGCCCGAGATCGGTGCGGATCTGCTCGGGCAGCAGCGAGACCAGGTAGGAGTAGCGCGAGAGTCGCGTCGGGAAGCCTTCGAACGCCTGAGCCGAGATCGCCGCGCCGCCGACATGGTCGAGCCGCTCGAGCACCAGGACGGAGAGGCCCGCCCGGCTCAGATAGGCCGCGGCGGTGAGGCCGTTGTGGCCGCCGCCGGCCACCACTACGTCGTACTTCTCCTGTGACATGGCTCCGATACTAGGGTTTGGCCAGAGCGGCGTTGGCCCGTTCGGTGAGGGTGGCCAGGACGCGCGCGGTCGCGGCGAGGTCCTCGGCCGGGATGTCCGCGAAGAACGTCCTGGTCAGAGGCCGGCTGCGCGCCGTGATCTGCTGCTGGAGGAGCTCGCCCTCGGGGGTCAGGGTGAGACCGTCGGCGATGAGGCCGCGGGCGATCGCCGCGTCGAGGTGGGACTCGACCTCGCTCGCGGAGACCTTGATGTTGCCGGCGGTCGTCGCGACGAGATCGGCGCGCGTGGCCTCGCCCTGGCTCAGGTAGTTGAGCAGGAGCGACTGCTCGAAGGTCAGATCGTAGTCGTCGAGCACCTCGAGGAGGTTCTTGCGGATGGCGAAGTAGGCGACGCCGAGGTTGGCGCCGGTCACAGGGCCTGGAACAGGGGGAGTGGCGGTGGTCATGATCGTTCTCCAGGTGTGGGATCTGTGTTGATGGGCGCGGCGAGCATCGCCTCGAGCGCTGCTTGAACCTCGGCGGCACGGCTGCTGTCGCGACCGCCGAGCGGTGCGCTGAGCTGGTCGAGCAACCGGGCGGTCACCGCGATCGCCTCGCGGGTGACCTCGGTGCCTGTGGGCGTGATGGCGAGGCGTACGGCCCGGGTGTCCTTGGTGTCCCGGACGCGCTCGACCCAGCCCTTGGTCTCGAGCTGACGGGCGAGCTTGGAGACGTACATCGGCTCCAGGCCGGTGAGGTCGGCCAGCTGCTTCTGGGTGGGGGCCTCCGAGGCGCGGAGACCGTGGAGGGAGGCGATGAGCGAGTACTGCGCATGGGTCAGGCCCAGCGGTGCGAGGGCTCGGTCCATCGACACCCGCAGACGCATGGCGAGGCGCCACACGACGTATCCGATCGTCTGCTTCTTCATGCCAGAAAACATACATGTTGATCATAAACATGTATAGCAATTAACGCTGTCGGTGGTCCCTGGCAGGATCGGAGCATGGCTGAGCGTCCTGAGGTTCCCGAGGCGATGGTGGCGCGGCTGAGGGAGATCCTCGCCGCGTTCCCGAAATGTCTCGAGGACGACGCCTGGGTGGGCGTGCGCTGGCGGGTCGGCCAAGCGACGATCGCTCACGTCTTCGGTGGCGAGGACCAGCTCTTCCGGATCGTGTTCCGGGCCGAGCCCGACGAGGTGATCGCCTTCGAGCATCTCGGCCACCCCTATTTCAAGGCCGGCTGGGGCGGCAACGTGGTCGGGATGATCCTCGACGACGACACCGACTGGGGCGAGGTCGCCGAGCTCCTGACCGACTCCTACTGCATCCAGGCTCCGGCGAAGCTGGCCGCCCTCGTCGAGCGCCCTACGGTGGGGACGGATTAGGACCCGCTCGCGGGCGTCGCGGTGGGCGACGTGCGCCTGGTCGACAAGCTCTCGCTGGTCAGGCCCTGGTTTCTCGCGGGGCCGGTGATTCCGGTCCTCGTCCACCGCCTCGTTCTGTGGAAATGGTCTCCGAAGACTTGTGCTGCGATTGGGACCTTAGACCCTAGGCCGACTGCTTGGACTCCGGCATGTTGCCATGGTAAATCAAGGGGAACAATTACCCTTCCATCGCAACAAATTTCATAAGGAGTGCGTGTGCGTCGTGTGGCCATGCTGATCCTCGGGGGAGCCGTCGCGGCGGCCGGGGTCGGCTGCGGTTCGGACAGTTCCATCGACTACGGGTTCTACAGCAACAACCACGCTGAGAACCCCGCGATGGAGAAGAAGGTGATCACCGTCGACAGCACCGAGAGGATCCAGCAGAACCAGCAGCTGGGGTTGACGGCAGAGGGCACCATCAAGGGCGAGGCACCCGGAATCCTGTTGAGGGTGATCGTGCAGGACGTCTTCGAGACCTCGTTCACCGACGGCACCGAGACCCCGCCGGGGTCGCGGGTGATGGCCGTGGAGATCCAGGTCGTCAATGCCGGGTCGCGGGTGTTCAACGACACCCCGGCGACCGGTACGACGGTCATCGATGCGGCGGGCAAGAAGTACAAGAGCCAGCCCAGCACGGTGGCGGTCGACGGCGGAGAGGTGTTCCCCAACCCGTTCGGGTTGCAGCCGCGTGACCAGCGGACGGCCCTGGTGCCGTTCGTCGTCCCGGTCGGGGTCAACATCAAGCAGGTGGCTTTCCAGATCGACAAGGGCGGCGAGAGCGGCCTGTGGCGGGTGCCGTAAGCACCAAGTTTTAGCCAACCTCCAGGCAACCGACTAGCGGCATTCCGCGTCACCATCTGTGTGGTGATGAGACGATAGGTCGTCTCGGACGTAATGCTGCGTGGTCAACAGGAGGTGTGGTGCGGGTCCGGGTCCTAGGTGCCGTCGAGCTGATCTGCGACGACGGCACGGTGCAGCGACTGTCGCGTACGCGGCGGACGCTGCTCGCCCTGCTCGCGGCCGGACGTGGGGCTCCGGTCTCCTCCGACCTGCTGGTCGATGAGCTGTGGAGAGGTTCACCCCCGGCAACGGGGGTGAACCTCCTTCACCAGCGGATCCGCGACCTGCGCCGCGCGCTCGGCGAGCACCGCCACCACCTGGAGCGCCGGGCGAACGGCTATGCGCTGGTCGGCGCGGATGTCGACCAGGCCCGGTTCGAGGACCTGGTCGAGCAGGGCCGTGCCTCCGTCGATGCCGGGGACCACGAGCGGGCCAGCATGCTCTTCGATGCTGCGTTGGGGCTGTGGACCGGTGGTGCGTACGGCGGGGTCGGCGAGTCCCGGATCATCGCGACCGAGGCCGCCCGGCTCGACGAGCTGCGCCTGGTCGCCGTCGAGTCGCGCGCCGCCGCCGATCTGGCGCTCGGCCGGCAGGCCGCCGTGGTGGGTGACCTGGGGCCGTTCGTCCAGGACAACCCGCTGCGCGAGCGCCTGTGGCTGCTGCTGATGACCGCGCTGTGGCAGTCGGGCCGCACCGCAGAGGCCCTCGATGCCTACCAGCGCCTCTTCCGCCTCCTCCGTGACGATCTCGGGGTCGAACCGTCCAAGGACGTACGCGACCTGCACCTGCGCATCCTCGACGGCGACGATCCCGAGTCCGCGTCCGGGCCGGGCAACGAGCAGATCGTGCCGCGCCAGCTGCCACCGGTCGTCGCCGCCTTCGCCGGTCGTGAGCACCATCTGACGTTGCTCGACGAGCTCGCGGCCGAGGACGAGGGCCGGGCCGTCGCGATCTCGGCGATCGCCGGCACGGCGGGGATCGGCAAGACGACGCTGGCGCTCTACTGGGCCCATCGCAGCGCTCACCACTTCCCGGACGGGCAGGTGTTCGTGAACCTGCGTGGCTTCGACCCGCGCGACGCGCTCGACCCGTTGGACGCGCTCGGGGTCGTGCTCGAGGCGTTCGGGGTCGAACGCTCCCGCCAGCCCCAGGACATCGACGGCCGGGCCGGGCTGCTGCGCAGCAGGCTCGCCGACAAGCGGGTGCTGCTCGTGCTCGACAACGCTCGCGACAGCGAGCAGGTCCGCAGCCTGCTGCCGGGCAGCCCAGGCTGCGTGACCCTGGTGACCAGCCGCAACAGGCTCTCCGGCCTGGTCGCGGAGGCCGGGGCGAAGCCGATGGAGCTGGGGCTGCTCGACGACGTCGAGGCCTATGAGCTGCTGGCCGGGCGCCTCGGCGAGGACCGCCTCCTCGCCGAGCCGGAGGCGGTGGAGCGGATCATCGAGCTCTGTGCCTCGCTGCCGCTGACGCTGTCGGTCGTGGCTGCCCGGGCGGCCACCCGGCCGGCCTATGCCCTGGCCGACCTCGCCGAGGAGCTGGGTGAGTCCCGCCTCGACGGATTCGGTGGAGGTCGCGGCGATCTCCGGGCGACCTTCTCGTGGTCGGTGCGGCACCTGTCCGACCCGGCCGCGCGGCTCTTCCGGTTGATTGGTCTGCATCCGGGGCCGACGCTCACCGTCCTGGCTGCGGCCAGCCTGGCCGGGATCCCCCGCGTGCGGGTCCGTCGTCAGCTCGATGAGCTCACCGAGGCCAACCTGCTCACCGAGGTCGCCCCCGGCCGGTTCGTGCTGCACGACCTGCTCCGGGAGTACGCCGCCGACCTCGCCAGCCACGAGCCCGACGAAGACCGTCGCGAGGCCGAGCTGCGGATGATCGACCACTACGTCTTCAGCGCCAGGGCGGTGCACAGCGCCTACGACCCGCACCTTCGTCACCTCGATGCCCTGGAACCGATGCGGGACGGGGTCAGTCCCGAGGTCGTCGGTGACAGCGTCGAGGCGCTGGCCTGGATCGGCATCCAGCTGCCGGTGATCTCCCGGGTGATCGACGTCGCCGTCGCCCGGGGGATCGCACCTGATCGGATCGTGCTGCTCGTCGGTGCCCTCGAGCGCCTGCTCGACCTCCAGGGACGCTGGATCGAGCTCGCCGCGCTGGCCGAGGCCGCCCTCCCGGGCGTGCGCCGTAGCGTCTCTCAGGGCGGTGATCCTGCCGGCCTCGGCGTCATGCACCGCGCCGCGGGGGCGGCCTGCGGGCGTCTGGGGCGGGTGGAGGACGCTCTCGAGCACCTCGGCCGGGCCCTCGACCTGGCCATGGATTCCGCCGACCTGGTGGGTGAGGGAAAGACCCTGCACCGGCTGGCCACGGTGGCCACGGCGTCCGGCGATCATGCCGGGGCGGCTGCGTACGCGGCTCGGGCGGCGGAGGTCTTCGCTCGCGCGGGCGACCCGATCCGGGCGGCCTGGACGACCGGGCGGCTGGGTCTCTACGAGGCCCTCGACGGTGCGTACGAGGCCGGACTCCGCCACTGCCAGGCGGCTCTCGCGGAGCTGCGCCGGGTGGCACCCGGCTACCGCAGCGAGGGCAACGTCATCGCCACCATCGGCTGGATCCACCAGCAGCTCGGTTCCGTCGACGAGGCGGCCGGTCACTTCGAGGAGGCCGTGACCAAGCTTCGCGCCGCCGGTGACCTGCCCGGTCTGGCTGACGCGCTCGGCCACCTGGCCGTCGCCCGCGCCGCCCTCGGCAAGGACGAGGACGCCCGCTGCGCGAGGATCGAGTCGGCCTCGATCCTCGCGCAGCTGGGCTGACTGCTTTCGGCTACGCCGTGGGCAGCTTGTAGTCGGCGTACTCCTCCCGCAGCGTCTTCTTGGAGAACTTGCCGACCGAGGTCTTGGGCACCTCGTCGATGAACACCACGTCGTCCGGCACCTGCCACTTGCCCAGGTTGTCGGCGAGGTAGCCGAGCAGCTCCTCCTTGGTCACCGTCTCGCCGTCCTTGACCACCGCGAACGCCAGCGGCCGCTCGCCCCACTTGGGGTGCGGCACCGCGACGACCGCGGCCTCGGCGATGCTCGGGTGGCCCATGATGAGGTTCTCGATCGCGACGGTGGAGATCCACTCGCCACCGGACTTCACCAGGTCCTTGGTGCGGTCGACGATGCGTACGTAGCCCAGCGGGTCGATCGCGGCGATGTCACCGGTGCGCAGCCAGCCGTCGGGGGAGAAGGAGGTCGGTGCGTCGACCTTGTAGTAGCCCGACGCGATCCACGGCCCGCGGCACTCGAGCTCTCCGGTGGTCTCGCCGTCCCACGGGAGCTCGTCGGTGGTGCCGGGCTCCACGATGCGGAGCTCGACGCCGACGGCCGGGATGCCCGGCGACGTACGGAAGTCGGCCTTCTCCTCCTCGGAGAGACCGGCGATCTCGGCGCGCTCGTTGAACACGCTGCCCAGCGGCGACATCTCGGTCATGCCCCAGGCCTGGGTGATCGGCAGCCCGATCGCCTCGCGCCACGCCTCCGAGAGCGACTTCGGGACCGCGGAGCCGCCGCAGATGACCACCCGGAGCGAGGAGAGGTCGGCGTCCTTCAGGAGCGGGACCATGCCCATCCAGATCGTGGGTACACCGGCTGCGATCGTCACCTTCTCGGTCTCGAGGAGCTTGATGATCCCGGCGGGCGAGAGGTCGGGGCCGGGCAGGATGAGGTTGGCGCCGGCCAGCAGCGAGGAGTGGGCAAAACCCCAGCCGTTGGCGTGGAAGAACGGGACCACGGGCAGCACGCGGTCACGGTCGTTGGTGCCGAAGAGGGTGCCGGACAGGGAGGCCAGCGCGTGCAGGTACTGCGAGCGGTGGGTGTAGACGACGCCCTTCGGGTTGCCGGTGGTGCCGGAGGTGTAGCAGATCCCGGCGGCGGCGCGCTCGTCGGTGACCCGGCCGTCGATCACCGCCTCCTCGGCATCGGCCATCAGCTCCTCGTAGGCGACGACCCGCGGGTCGTCGCGGAGCGGCGTCGGCGCCCCGTCGTCCATCACGACGACGTGCTTGAGGGTGGTCAGCTGCGGGAGCAGCGGAGCCAGCAGGCCGAGCAGCGACCGGTCGATGAAGACCGCCTCGTCCTCGGCGTGGTTGAACGTGTAGACGAGCTGCTCGGGGAAGTAGCGGATGTTGCCGGTGTGCAGCACCCGGCCGGTGCAGGGGACGGAGTAGTAGAGCGCCAGGTGGCGCAGGGTGTTCCACGCGAAGCTCGCCACCCGGCCGTCCGCGGAGATGCCGAGGCGGTCGAGGACGCTGGCCTGCTTGCGTACCTCCACGGCCAGGTCCTTGAACGTGCTGCGTTCCAGACCGGTTGCGGTCTTGGTGACGATCTCCCGCGTCGGGAAGACGCGCTCGGCGCGCCGGATGATCGTGTCGATGGTCAGCGGTGCGTCCTGGATCAGTCCATGCATGCTGCACATCGTGACCCAACGTGGCCTACGTCACAACGAGTTCGCGCGAACTTCTTGAGGCTCAGACGACCGCTTCCGAGGTGGTGAGGGCCAGGGCGGGGGTCGAAGCGGCGCGGGGCCAGACCTCGGCGAGGATCTCGATGCCGCGGCGGACGAGGTCGGGTCGCGGCGTGATCGCCAGCCGCAGATGACGTTCGTAGGCGCCGTCGACGCCGAACCGCGGTCCGGCGGTGACGAGCAGGCCGTGGGGTCGGGCGGCGAGGGTGAGCTGGGAGCTGACCGGGGCGGGTAGGCCGACCCAGGCGGAGAGACCGCCGTCGATACGTGGCGGCAGCTCCCAGTCGGGGAGGTGCTCGCGCATCGCCTGGTAGAGCGCGGCACGGCCGGCGGCGAGCTGGTCGGCTCGCTCGCGCAGGATCTCGGGGAGGTGCTGGAACAGGATCGTGGTGACCAGCTGCTCCCAGATCGGGGTGCCGAGGTCGGTCGCCGAGCGCCCGCTCGCGATCTGAGTCAGCAGCACCGGGTCGGCCCGGATCCAGCCGACCCGCAGCCCGCCCCACAGCATCTTGCTCGCCGAGCCGATGTGCACGACCCGGGCCTGGTGCTCACCGGCCATCGCGGCCAGCGGCGGGTGGCTCTGGCGGCGGTCGATGTCCAGCTCGGCGGTGGTGTCGTCGGCCACCACGAGGGTGTCGACCTTCGCGGCCGAGTGCAGCAGGCGGAGCCGGTCCTCGGTCGACATCGAGCGAGACGTCGGGTTGTGGAAGTCGGGCATGACGTACGCCATCACGGGGGTGATGCGGGCGATGGCCGCCTGCATCGCGGGCATGTCCCAGCCGGCGTCGGTGGTCACCGGGCTGGTGATGATCCTCGCTCCGGCGAGGCTGAGGGCGTCGTACGCGTTGGGGTAGGACGGGCTCTCGGCGTAGGCCCGGTCGCCGCGGCTGATCACGGTGCGGGCGAGCAGGGCGATCGCGCTCTGGCCGCCGGTGGTCACCATGATCTGGTCCGGGTCGGTCGGCAGGCCGCGGGCGGTGTAGCGCGCCGCGATCTCCGCGCGGAGCTCCTCGATGCCCCACAGCGTGTAGCCGGGGCCGGTCATGTGGTCGGCCAGTCGCCGGGTCGCCTCGACGGCGGCCTCGGGGAGTCGCCGGGTGGCCGGCAGGGTGGCCCTGACCAGGTCGATCTCGCCGCCCTCGGTGAAGGAGTCGGGCGCCGTGGGCGGGAGCTTCGTCGTCGTACCCGACCCCTGGACGCTCAGCGCGTAGCCGTGCTCCCGCAGGCGGCGGTAGGCGGCCGTGATCGTGGTGCGGCTCAGCATCAGCCGCTCCGAGAGCTCCCGCTCGGAGGGGAGGCGTACGTCGGCGGAGAGCCGTCCGTCGATCAGCAGCAGCTGGATCCGCTCGGCGAGGTTCTCGTAGGCGGGGCCTTCTCCTTGCCACTGGCCGAGCAGGCCAGCGAGTGCAGTGGCACCGATTCTTCCGCGAGGCATGAGTCCACCTTACGCCGATTGGCTCCTTTACCTTCGATTGGACCCGTGATTGGCTTTACGATCGTGAAGGATCTCTCCCTGAAGTCGCTCTCCTGGTTGATAACTGGACTCTTCCTCTACGGCATCGCACTCGCCATGCTTCTGCGTGCCTCGCTCGGCGTCGGGCCGTGGAACGTGCTGACCTCGGGCCTGGTCGAGGTCACCGGCCTCTCGTTCGGCCTGATGACCAATCTGATCGGGCTCGGTGTGCTGCTGATCTGGATCCCGCTGCGCCAGCGGCCCGGGATCGGGACGGTGCTCAACGTGCTCCTGGTCGGCACCTCGGCCGACATCGGCCTGTGGCTCATTCCGTCCGTCTCGGGCGTGTTCGCCCAGATCGCGATGTTCGCGGGCGGGCTGTCGCTGCTGGCCGCGGCGACCGGCATCTACATCGCACCGGGCCTCGGCCCCGGCCCGCGCGACGGGCTGATGACCGGCCTGCACCAGCGGACCGGTGCCCCGGTCTGGCTCTGCCGCGGGGGTGTCGAGATCACCGTGCTCGCGGTGGGTTGGCTCCTCGGCGGACTGGTGGGGATCGGCACCGTCGCCGAGGCGCTCCTCATCGGTCCGATGGTGCATCGCGCCCTGCCGTTCTTCCGGACGTTGTACGCCGGGAGGATCGCCTCGGAAGCCGTCGCAGCCGAAACACGCGCGGGCGCATGATTTAACCCACACAAAATTCCTGGGGCGCCCCCGACAGGATTCGAACCTGTGACCGTCGGATTAGAAGGCCGATGCTCTATCCAGCTGAGCTACGGAGGCGTGGCCCGCGCGAGCACCCCGCCGGAAGGGGGTTTGCGCAGGCCGCGCCCGATCTTACCGGTCCCCGTATCCCATGTGTGCATCGGAAACCGAAACGCTGACCGGAGTGTTACCAAGGTGTGGGGGGTATTTGGGCGCACTGTCCCCACACTGTCGACGTGCGTGTCCGGTTGGCGGACTACGAGGGTTCGAGACTGGACCGGATCATCGGTAAGGTCCCCGGTCATGACTATGGAGTCCATGTGCACCTCGTGCGGTGCAGCCGTCACCGGTATGCGCTTCTGCACAGGTTGTGGGACCCCCGTCAGAAGCGCTCATCAGCCGCCGTCGCAGGGTGCACCGGAGCCGGTCGCACCGCCGCGACTGCCGCAGAGGGGTGCCGATCCTGAGCAGGGTGGTCTGTCGTTGCCGAGGCGTGGTCAGGGAACCTCTGTGCCCGCGCCCGAGGCCGACACGGAGCCGGCCCCGTTGCCGCTCGAGCAGGTGCGACGTACGCCGGGGGCCTCGATGGCGCCCCAGCTGAACATGGCCGCGCCCAGCGGTGAGCAGCCCGCCTTCGGTGGCGGCATGGCTCCGCCGCCGGCCGGGTCGGAAGGTGGTGGTCTGTTCGGGCTGGCGGCGCGTACGCCGAAGTTCGAGCCCGAGCTCGCCTCCCAGTCGCAGTCGCTCTTCCTGCCGAAGCGCAGGAAGGTCGCGGAGGAGGCCGAGTCGGCCCCGGAGGAGCCTGCAGCCGAGGCGCCCGCGCCCGAGCGGCCCGTCACCGAGGCGCCCGCGCCGCAGCAGATGCCCGAGCAGTTGCCCGAGCGGCAGGCGCCCGAGCAGTTGCCCGAGCGGCAGGCGCCCGAGCAGCCGCAGAGCTTCGAGCCGCTGGCGCCGTTGCCTGAGCGTCAGGCGCCGGAGCGTCAGTTGCCTGAGCGTCAGGCGCCGGAGCGTGCCGTGTCGGAGCCGCTGGCCCCGCTTCCCGAGCGTGCGGCGCCGGAGCGCCCGGTCGCCGAGCCGCTGGCCCCGCTTCCCGAGCGTCCGGCCGCGGCGCACAGCCAGAGCACGGAGCACCCGGCGTTCGTCGACTCGGCGCCGCAGATGGGTGGCCCGACCTCCGAGATGACCCATGAGGCGATGCCCCCGATCGAGCCACGCCAGCCGGCGCCGCCTCATCCGGAGGAGACCTCTCGACAGGCTCAGGACAACGTGCAGGCCGCGATGAGCCCGCGTTTCGAGGGCGTCGAGGAGGCCACCGGCGGCACCCGTCCGCGCGAGGAGTTCGAGCAGTTCGCGCCGCCGCAGGATCAGTTCGACGTCTCGGCACCCGAGGCCCGCTACGACGACCAGGCCGACCAGGGGCAGCAGCTGCCGGCGTACGGCGATCCCGCCTATGCCCCGCTCGCGCCGCAGCTGGAGCCGGACCAGGCTCAGTGGTCCCATCCCCACGACCAGCCCTACGGCCAGCCCCAGGACCAGCCCTACGGCCAGCCCCAGGACCAGCCCTACGGCCAGTCCTACGACCAGTCCTACGACCAGGCGTTCGAGCAGCCCTACGGGCAGCCGCAGGATCCGTCCCAGGACCAGTTCGGCCAGTCGTACGGCGACCCCTACGGGCAGAACATCTACGCGGACGCCACCCTGGTGGGGCAGCCGCCGGTGGGTCCCGGGCCGAACACGCCGGCGCCGCCCCCGATGGCGTCCCAGGGCTACGACCCGTACGGGAACGCCTTCGACGCCCGCTACGAGCCGCAGCGCGGCCAGGGTGGGGAGGGCAAGGGCGGCCTGGATCTGAAGCGCTGGGGCCTCATCGTCCTGGCAGTGGCCGTCGTGGTCGCGATCATCGCCTTCGTCATCGGTCTGATCAACAGCAACGACGACGCCAACGCCAAGACCGGCACCACGACGGGCGCGACGACGACCGCGGGCGGTGCCGCTGCCGAGGCCAAGAAGATCGACGAGCTCATCAAGACCTCGGCCAAGGACAAGGCGGCCATCGGTGCCGCGCAGGCCGACCTCGAGGCCTGCGAGAACATCGAGGAGGCGATCCAGACCTTCGAGGACGCCGCGGCGTCCCGCAAGGAGCTGGCGACGAAGGTCGCCGCGATCGACACCGCAGTCCTCCCGGGGTCGCGGAAGCTCGTGAAAAACCTCGAGTCCGCCTGGATGACCGCCCAGAACGCCGACCTCGCCTTCGCCGCCTGGGGCGAGAAGCGCAAGATCAACGCCGACGGTGAGTGCGTCGGAGGCAAGGGCAAGCTGGAGAAGGCGACCACACTCAGCCTGGCCAGCCACGACCCGAAGAAGGCGGCGGCCAAGGCCTGGGGCCCGATCGCGGAGGAGTACGGGCTCGAGCCCGTCGAGTGGAAGAAGCTCTGAGCCGAGCCGACTGAAGCGAGGCCGAGCGAAGGAGCGACCGCGCGAAGCGCGGAGCTCAGCGTGAGCGGAGGTACGCCGCCATCGCCCGTGCGATGGCGGCTGCCGTCCGTTGCTGGAACCGGTCGGACCTCAGCAGGCGCGCGTCCTCGGCGTTGCGCATGTTGCCCGTCTCGAGCAGCACCTGCGGCACCGTGGTGAGGTTGAGGCCGGCCAGGTCGTCGCGCTCGACGAAGCCACCTTCGCCGAGGTAGGAGGCAAGCGGCATCCCGGTCTTCCCCATCTCGGTACGCAGCATCTCGGCGTAGCGCCGCGACGGCTGGACGATCTCGTCGTTGGTGCCCGAGGGCACCGGGATCAGCAGCGAGTAGCCGCGCTCGTTCTCGGTCGCGCCGTCAGCGTGGACGTCGATCGCGACGTCGGCCTTCGCCTCGTTGATGATCTTCGCCCGCTCGTCGATGCACGGCCCGACGCCGTCGTTGCCGTCCCGGGTCATGACCACCTTCGCGCCGGCCTCGCGCAGGTCGGCGGCCAGCTTCGTGGCCACCGCCCAGGTGAAGTCGGTCTCCGGATAGCCGTCGTCGGTCGCGGTGCCGGTGGTGTTGCACGGGCTCCGCGAGCGCCCGTTCCACACCGGCTCGTTGATCACCTCCGGCGCGCCCGCGTTGCCGCCGTTGTGCCCGGGGTCGATCCCGACCACGGCGCCCTCGAAGACGTCGTCCGGAACCGGCGACGCGGACGACGAGGCGCTGGGCGTCCCTGACGGGGCGGGCTGCTGTCGCGGCGTACGTCCTGGGCCACAGGCCATCAAGGCCGAGGCCAGGGCGAGGCAGCCGGCCACGGCGGCCGCTGACCGAGTCACCTCGGCGAGCAGTCGCTGCCCTCGCGGAGCTCCACGAGGGCAGTGCTGCTCGACTGAGTTTCCTCGGTCAGCATTCACCTCACAGATACTGGCCCATCCACGCCTCGACGTCGTCGGCCGTGCGGGGCAGGCCCTTGGACAGGTTCACCGAACCCTCGGCGGTGACGACGATGTCGTCCTCGATGCGGATGCCGATGCCGCGCAGCTCCTCGGGGACGAGCTTGTCCTCCTTCTGGAAGTAGAGGCCCGGCTCGACGGTGAGGACCATGCCCTCCTGCAGCGGACCCTCGATGTAGGCCTCCTTCGACGCGGATGCGCAGTCGTGGACGTCGAGGCCGAGCATGTGGGAGACGCCGTGCAGGGTCCAGCGGGAGTAGGTCTTGTTGTCCTCGGAGAGCGCCTCGTCGACGGACACCGGGAGCAGCCCCAGGTCGTCGAGCCCGTGGGCGAGGATCTCCATCGCGGCGAAGTGGCCGGCCCGGAAGGTGACGCCGGGGCGGATCGCCTCGATGCCGGCCTGCTGGGCCTTGTAGACGAGCTCGTAGAGGTTGCGCTGGAGCGGCGTGAACTTCCCGGAGATGGGCAGCGTGCGGGTGATGTCGGCGGTGTAGAGGTTGTGGCCTTCCACGCCCATGTCGAGTAGCACCAGCTCGCCGGGGACGATCGGGCCGTCGTTGTCGATCCAGTGGAGCGTGGTGGCGTGCGACCCGCCGCCGACGATCGAGTCGTAGCCGAGGTCGTTGCCCTCAGCACGCGCGCGCCGGAAGAAGGTGCCCTCGATCCAGCGCTCTCCGTGCTTCAGCACCTGGTCCCACTCGCGCACCGCGTCGGTGAAGCCGCGCACGGTGATGTCGCAGGCCTCCTGCAGCTCGCCGAGCTCCCACTCGTCCTTGATCAGGCGCAGCTCGGAGAGCGCCTTGGCGAACTCCTCGTCGCGGCCGCCCTCGGCGGGGCTGACCAGCTTGTCGACGTCGGTCGAGACGCCCCGGAGCACCCGCGTCGGGGTGCTGCCGGAGAGCGCGGACTCGAGCTGGTCGACGTGGCGTACCTCGATGCCCAGCGAGTCGGAGAGCTCACGGGCCGAGGGACGCGCACCGGCCCAGAGCGCGCCGTACTGACGGTCGCGGAAGAACTCGTCGGTGTCGCGACCGCTGCGCGGGCGCGCGTACAGGACGGAGGAGCCGTCCGGCTCGATCACGACGACGGCGTCGGAGGTCTGGTTGCCGGTCAGGTGCACGTGGGCGGTGTCGGCGCGGAAGCGGTAGTCGGTGTCGTTGGCGCGGACCTTGTAGGTGCCGGCCGGAACGACCAGGCGCTCGCCCGGGAAGATGCCCGCGAGGCGCTCCCGGCGCGCGGCCGCCCACGGGGTGATCGGATGCTCGGGAACCTCGACCTCGCGGTCGTCCCAGCCCTCCCTCATGAAGTTGGACCAAGCCTCGGGAACCGTCTGGTCGTGGCTCTCGGTGTGGTCGTCTGCAGGGGTGGGGGCGCCGTTGTCCGTCATATGGGAATCGTACGCCGCGCCGTGCCGCGGACGCTCGTGAGTTCCCTGGCCACGGGGGCCGTGAGGGTGTCCGATCGGTGTCTGGTCGCACGTGCGGTCCGGCCGCCCGATAGTCTGGCGCGCATGGGGGCGATCCCGAAGGATCCGACAAGAAGCAGCCGCACGTTCACCATCGTGGTGGGCGTGCTCGTCATGCTGACCTCGTTGCCCGTGCTCGGGGTCGTTCTGCTGAGCACGAGCGTGGTCGACAACCAGCTCGCTCCGACCGGTGCGATCCTCGGGGTGCTCTTCGCGGCCATCCCGGTGGTGCCGCTGGTCTACGCCTTCCTGTGGCTGGACCGCTACGAGCCCGAGCCGAAGTCGCTGCTGGCTCTCGGCCTGGGGTGGGGCGCCTTCATCGCGGTGGCGGCAGCGCTGATCGTGCAGAGCGTCGGGGCGTTGCTCGCCGGATGGAACCAGGCGACCCAGCTCGCGATCGTCGCACCGGTGACCGAGGAGGCGGCCAAGGGCCTGTTCCTCTTCGTGCTGCTGGTCTGGCGGCGCCACCTCCTCGACGGGGTGCTCGACGGGATCGTCTACGCCGGCATGGTCGGCATCGGCTTCGCCTTCACCGAGAACATCCTCTACCTCGGCGGCACCTACAACGGCACGCCCGGTATGGGCGACAGCTCGGCCGGACACATCGGTGAGTTCACCGTCGTCTTCGTGATGCGCTGCCTGTTCAGTCCCTTCGCCCACCCGCTCTTCACCGCCTTCACCGGCATCGGAATCGGCGTCGCGGTGGTGACCCGCAAGCGCTGGCTGAAGCTCGTCGCGCCGCTCCTGGGCTACGCGGTCGCGGTGCTCACCCACGGCACCTGGAACGGTTCGACGCTGCTCTTCGACGGGGCCGGCTTCCTGCTGGCGTACGTCGTGCTGATGGTGCCCGCGTTCGTCTCGATGGTGGTCTTCGCGATCTGGCGCCGGAAGTCCGAGCGCATCGTGCTGACCCGGTCGTTGACCGACGCGGCCCAGCGGGGGCTGATCCCCTACACCGACATCGGCTGGGTGGTCGACCTGCGGCGGCGGGATCAGGCGCGGAGGTTCGCGTCCACCCATGGCGGGGCTCAGGGGGTTGCGGCGATGCGTGAATACCAGCAGGCTGCGATCGAGCTCGGATACTTGCACTGGCGATTCCTGCGCGGCAACCCGCCGCCAGACTTCGCCGCCCGGGGGAGGGCATACGTTGACCGCATCAGTGAGGTACGTCCGCACATCGCGTTCCCGAGCGGACAGGTGATGACAGGATGACCGAGGAACAGGCACACGACGGCATCGCTCCGGACCTCGCTCCGGAGTCGGGGCCGACCGCCTACGAGGCGCAGACGGCGGGGATGCTCGCCGAGAAGCCGATGACCGAGTTCGAGGCCGCCAGGGCAGCGATCCTGGCCGCCGGCGGCGAGAGCAACCGGATGGTCACCGCGCTGGTGAAGCTCCATCAGGCGCTGACCGAGGTCACCCTGCCGCTGGACCTGCCCGGCGCCGACGAGCAGCGCGCGGCGCGGCAGACCATGGTCGAGCAGCTCGAGGACTACATCATCCCGCGGATGATGACCATCGACGCGCCCATGCTCGCGGTCGTGGGTGGCTCCACCGGCGCCGGCAAGTCGACGCTGGTCAACTCACTGGTGGGCGCCAAGGTGACCACGCCGGGCCTGCTGCGGCCGACGACTCGCTCGCCGGTGCTGGTGCACAACCCGGAGGACGGCCGCTGGTTCGGCCAGGACCGTCTGCTTCCGGAGCTGGAGCGGGTCGACCACCCGACCAACGACCCGGGGGCGCTGCAGCTGGTCGCCAGCGACCGGCTCCACCCGGGTCTGGCGATCCTGGACGCGCCCGACGTCGACTCGGTCGAGGAGGCCAACCGGGTCCTGGCGGCCGAGCTGCTCGCCGCGGCCGACCTGTGGATCTTCGTCACCTCGGCCGCGCGCTACGCCGACCAGGTGCCGTGGGAGTTCCTGCAGCTGGCTGCCAACCGGTCCACCGCGGTGGCCGTCGTGCTCGACCGCACTCCGACCGAAGCCGTCCAGACGGTCGCCGGCCACCTGGCCCGGATGCTGGCCTCGCGCGGCCTCAAGGACTCCCCGCTGTTCATCGTCCACGAGGGCGAGGTCTCCGAGCGGGGGCTGCTGCCGGCCGAGCACGTCGCGGAGGTACGCGCCTGGCTCGACATGCTCGCCGACGACGCCACCGCGCGACACCAGGTCGTCACCCAGACGCTCGACGGTGCGGTGCGCGCGCTGACCCTGGAGGTCCACCCGATCGCCGACACCGCCGACGGTCAGGGCGAGGCTGCGCGGCGGCTGCGTACGGATGCGGACATGGCCTACGACGACGCGCTCGCGTCGATCATGGCGGCAACCGCCGACGGGACGCTGCTGCGCGGCGAGGTGCTCGCCCGCTGGCAGGAGTTCGTCGGCACCGGTGAGATCCTCAAGGCGCTCGAGAGCCGGGTCGGAATGATCCGCGACCGGATCCTGGGCTCGATCAAGGGCAAGCCCCAGCAGGCCGAGCGGGTGACCGCGGCCGTGCAGGGTGGCCTGGAGATGCTGATCCTGGAGCAGTGCGAGGCGGCCGCCGAGAGGGCCGAGGCGGCCTGGCAGATGAGCCCGGCGGGACGCGGGCTGCTGGCAGCCGGCCCCGCCGACCTCGGCCGGGCCTCGCGGGCCCTGCGGCCCAAGGCCGAGCGCGCGGTGCGCGACTGGCAGCAGGACGTGCTCGACATGGTCCGCAGCGAGGGCCAGGACAAGCGTACGACCGCGAAGTTTCTCTCCTACGGGGTCAACGGCCTCGGCGTCGCGCTGATGGTGGTGGTCTTCGCCTCGACCGGAGGAGCGCTCGTCGGTGCCGAGGTGGGCATCGCCGGCGGCACGCTCCTGCTCGGCCAGAAGCTGCTGGAGGCGGTCTTCGGCGACCAGGCCGTGCGCGGACTGGCCGCCAAGGCGCGTAAGGCCTTGGAGGTACGCATCGTGGGGCTCGTCGACGAGGAGCGTGCACGCTACACGGGACAGGTCGACGCGCTGGAGATCGACCAGGGTGCACCGGAGCGACTGCGGCACGCGGCGCGCAGGGTCGGCGATGCCCGGTTCGCCAGCCAGCGCGGCGATGACTGAGACTTGTCAGACTGTGCCTGACCAAGACGTGAAGGGGGACCATTGAGCGGCTTGCTCGAAGGTGCAAAGAACCTGGTCAGCCGGGGTGGAGACCTTGGTGATCGACTGGACGGACTGACCGCTGCGACCACCGCTGCGACCGGCCGCCTCGACGACGGGCTCGTCGAGGAGGCGCGCACCGTGGTCAACAAGGCCCAGGGACGCCTGAAGCTCTCCGCCGACCACACGGTCGTCGGGGTGGCCGGGGCGACCGGGTCGGGCAAGTCGTCCACGTTCAACGCCCTGACCGGGCTGGAGCTCTCCGCCGTCGGCGTCCGCCGGCCGACCACGTCGTGGGCGACCGCGTGCGTGTGGGGTTCGGAGGGAGCCCAGGAGCTGCTCGAGTGGCTGGGCATCCCCGAGCGTCACCAGACCACCCGTGACTCGATGCTCGACACCCGCCGCGAGGGGCACGAGCTCGACGGCGTCGTGCTGCTGGACCTCCCCGACCACGACTCCACCGAGGTATCCCACCATCTCGAGGTCGACCGTCTGGTCGAGCTCGCCGACATGCTGGTGTGGGTGCTCGACCCGCAGAAGTACGCCGACGCGGCGATCCACGACCGCTACCTGCAGCCGCTCCGGACCCACTCGGAGATCATGGTCGTGGTGCTCAACCACATCGACCGGGTGCCGGAGGACCGTCGCGAGTCGATGCTGGGTGACGTACGCCGGCTGCTGGATCAGGACGGGCTGCGCAACGTCCCGGTGATCCCGGTCTCGGCCAAGCTCGGCTGGGGGATCCCGCAGCTCAAGACCGAGATCGCGCAGCGGGCCGCGGCGAAGCGCGCCAACAAGTCCCGGCTCTCGGCGGACATCAAGACCGCCGCGGTCAAGCTCGCCAAGGCGTCCGGCGACGCCAAGCCGCGCTCCCTGGCCAAGCCGCGGGTCGAGGCGCTCGAGGACGCCATCGCGGAGGCTGCGGGGGTGCCGACCGTGGTCGACGCGGTCGAGCGTTCCGTACGCACCCGGGCCCGTGCGGCCACCGGCTGGCCGCTGGTCTCGTGGGTCTCCCGGCTGAAGCCGGACCCCTTGAAGCGACTTCACCTCGCGCTGGGCGAGGAGGCGACCCAGCTGGCCGGGCGCGCCCGGACCTCGCTGCCGCAGACCACCGCGGTCGAGCGGGCGAGGGTCGACACCGAGGTGCGCCAGCTGGCCGACGAGGCCGGTGCCGGTCTCGCCTCGCCGTGGCGCGACGCGATCCGGCGGGCCTCGGTCTCGCGGATGGGTGATCTCGCCGACAGGCTCGACGCCTCGGTCGGCGGTGTCGACCTCAACGCCGAGCGGCTGCCGCTGTGGACCGGGCTGGTCAAGGCTCTCCAGTGGCTGCTGATCGTCGTCGCCGGCGTCGGGCTGGTGTGGTCGGTGGCGCTGCTCCTCTCCGGGGCCGCCCAGGTCGGCGAGGTGACGCCTTCGGTGGCCGGCGTCGAGCTGCCTTACGTGATGTTCATCGGAGGCGTCGGGCTCGGGCTGCTGCTGTGGTGCGCGTGTCATCTGCTGGTGATCAGCACAGCTCGGCGGCGGGCGCGGGTGGCTGACACGCGGCTGCGTACGGCGGTCGCCGAGGTCTCCCGCGAGCTCGTCGTCGACCCGATCGAGACCGAGCTGGCGGCCTACACCGCCCTCCGGCACGGGGTGGCCAAGGCACTGCGCTGACTGACCGGTCGGCGGGCCGATCACTGTCCACAGGGACGGTTCGATCCTGGGTTGTCCACAGCCGGACGTACGCCGCCCGGAACTGTCGGTGGTCGAGCGCAGGGTTGTCTCCGAGGCCCGCACCAGGCGGGCGCGAACACTGAGGAGACAACGATGAACGACTCGATCATCACCCTGCGCGGCTACGTCGGCGCCGACCCCGTCGTCCGGAACGTCGGTGAGGTCTCGGTGGCCAACTTCCGGATGGCGTGCACGCCGCGGAAGTTCAACCGGTCGTCCGGGGAGTGGAGCGACGGCGTGACCCAATGGTTCACGGTGAGCGCCTGGCGCCAGCTGGGGGAGAACGTCGGTCGCTCGCTGCGCAAGGGCGACCCCGTCGTCGTCCAGGGCCGGCTGAGCGCCCGCAGCTACGTCAACAAGGACGGTCTCGAGGTCAACACCTTCGAGGTCGAGGCGAACGTCGTCGGCCACGATCTCAACCGCGGCATGACCAGTCTCTCGCGCAATCCGCGCTCGCTGGCGGCAGTGGCCGCTCCCACCCCTGAAGCTCGCGACGACGACCCTGAGCGCGACCCGATCGCCGACTGGCGCGCGCCCGGATCGGACCCGTGGGAGGAGAAGCCTGCGACCGCCGACGAGGTCGAGGAGACTGCCGAGACGGAGGGCTCCGTGGCGGCCTGAGGTGGGTCGAGCGCCCGCCGGGCCGGCGGCGGGGTGCGCCGGTTGTACCGGCGTGCCTCTCCCTCATTAGGGTGGGCACCATGGCCGACTACATCCTCTCCCTGCGCAACGTGCGCAAGGCCCATGGCGACAAGGTCGTCCTCGACAACGTCACTCTCTCGTTCCTGCACGGTGCCAAGATCGGCGTCGTCGGCCCGAACGGTATGGGTAAGTCCTCGCTGCTCAAGCTGATGGCGGGGCTCGACCACCCCAACAACGGCGACATCGTCCGCGACCAGGACGCGACGGTCGGGATGCTCCAGCAGGAGCCGCCGCTGACCGAGGGCAAGACCGTCCTCGAGAACGTCGAGGAGGCGGTCGGCGAGATCAAGGCGAAGATGAAGCGCCTCGAGGACGCCTACATGGAGATGGGCGACCCCGACGCCGACCAGGACGCCCTGATGGCCGAGACCGGTGAGCTCCAGACCTACCTCGACAACATCAACGCCTGGGACATCGACTCCAAGCTGGAGCAGGCGATGGACGCGCTGCGCTGCCCCCCGGGCGACGCGATCGTCGACAACCTCTCCGGTGGTGAGCGCCGCCGGGTCGCGCTGTGCAAGCTGCTCCTGCAGGAGCCCGACCTGCTGCTCCTCGACGAGCCCACCAACCACCTCGACGCCGAGTCGGTGCAGTGGCTCGAGGGTCACCTGAAGAGCTACAAGGGTGCCGTCCTGGCCGTCACCCACGACCGCTACTTCCTCGACAACGTCGCGGAGTGGATCGCCGAGGTCGACCGCGGCTCGATCCACGGCTACGAGGGCAACTACTCCACCTACCTGGAGACCAAGAAGGAGCGTCTCAAGGTCGAGGGCCTCAAGGACGCCAAGCGCGCCCGGATGCTCGAGAAGGAGCTGGAGTGGGTCCGCTCCAACGCCAAGGCTCGCCAGACCAAGTCGAAGTCGCGTCTGGCTCGTTACGAGGAGCTCGCTGCCGAGGCCGACAAGGCCCGCAAGATCGACACCGCCGACATCAACATCCCGCCGGGCCCGCGCCTGGGTGACGTGGTGATGGAGGCAAAGGGCCTGACCAAGGGCTTCGAGGGTCGCACGCTGTGGGACGACATCTCCTTCTCGCTCCCGCGTGCCGGCATCGTCGGCATCGTCGGTCCCAACGGCGTCGGCAAGACCACCCTGTTCCGGATGATCACCGGCTCCGAGACGCCCGACGCCGGCGAGCTCAACGTCGGCCAGACGGTGAAGATCTCCTACGTCGACCAGAGCCGCGGCGGCATCGACCCCAACAAGAACGTCTGGGAGGTCGTCTCCGACGGCCTGGACTTCATCAAGGTCGCCAACTTCGAGATGAACTCGCGGGCCTACGTCGCCTCCTTCGGTTTCAAGGGTCCCGACCAGCAGAAGAAGGCCGGCGTGCTCTCCGGTGGTGAGCGCAACCGTCTCAACCTCGCGCTCACCCTGAAGCAGGGCGGCAACATGCTGCTGCTCGACGAGCCGACCAACGACCTCGACGTCGAGACGCTCTCCTCGCTCGAGGACGCGCTGCTCGACTTCCCCGGCTGTGCCGTGGTCACCTCCCACGACCGGTGGTTCCTCGACCGCGTCGCCACTCACATCCTCGCCTGGGAAGGGACCGAGGAGAAGGAGGGCGAGTGGTTCTGGTTCGAGGGCAACTTCGAGTCCTACGAGGCCAACAAGATCGAGCGCCTCGGTCCTGAGGCGGCCCGGCCCCACCGGGTCACCCACCGTCGCCTCACCCGCGACTGATCAAATTCCTGCCGACTCGGCGCGTCTGTCTCGTACGGACG
>NZ_JBHVKJ010000070.1:0-25843 GCF_042798275.1 Nocardioides sp. NPDC057767
GCCGCGAAGGCGTTCGCGTCCGATGTGGCGATGCAGGTCACCACCGACGCGGTGCAGCTGCTGGGTGGGTATGGGTTCACCCGCGACTACCCGGTGGAGCGGATGATGCGTGATGCCAAGATCACCCAGATCTATGAGGGCACCAACCAGGTCCAGCGGATCGTGATGGCCCGCCAGCTCCTCGCCGGCGTCCAGTCGACCCTGTGACCGATCGGTGCACGATCCGTGCACCGGTGATCTTCTCAAAGGTGCACGGATCATGCACGGGCGACGGATGATGCCTTCATGGGGGACACATCCGGCGAGGACTTCGTCCTGGACACGTCACGACCGTTCTCGCGAGCCGATGCCGCGAAGGCGAAGCTGAAGCCGAGCACGTTGCGCGGTCCGCGCTTCGTACGTCTCTTCAGCGGTGTGTACGTCGCCGCTGATGCCCCGCCGACACCGCTGCAGCGCGTCCAGGCCGCTCTCGTTCCGTTCCGCGGCAACGGCTTCGCCAGTCACGCCTCGGCGGCCCGGGTCTACGGCGTGCCGATCCCGACACTGCCCGACGAGCATGTGACGGTCACCGCCGCGGCCCACCGGCGTACGCATCCTGGGATCGTCTGCCACGTGCTGCGGAAGCCAAGAGCGGTGGTCCTCGACGGCATCGGGGTCTCCTCGCCCGACCAGCTCTTCGCCGAGCTCGGGAGCCAGTTGAGCCTGGTCGACCTCGTCGTCGCAGGTGACCATCTCGTACGCCATCACCGGCGTGTGACGCCGGAGACGTTGGCGGACTTCGCCGCCGCCGGCGCTCTGCCGGGCTCGCGCCGTGCGGCCGCGGCGGCTGGTTACGTAAGAGACAAGGTGCGCTCGCCGATGGAGACCCGACTCCGGATGCTGATCGTGCTCGCCGGGCTTCCTGAGCCACGCATCAACGTTCTCGTCGGCAGCGGTGATGGCATGCTCAAGCGGGAGCACGATCTGGTGTACGCGGCGTCGAAGACCGTGATCGAGTACGACGGTCAACAGCATCCTGCTGAGCAGTGGGAACGTGATCTCGAGCGGCGTGAGGAGGCCGACGACGACGGCTGGCGAATCCTGACTGTCGTCGCGAAGGGCCTCTTCCGTCGTCCGGACCTGACGCTGGCGAAGATCCACCGGGTGCTGCGGGAACGGGGAGAGCCTGGGGTGCCGACGCAGCTCTCGGACGCCTGGCGCCCCCACTTTCCGGTGATCCGCTGATGACCGTGCACGATCTGTGCACTCATGCCTTCCCGGTGGGTGCACGGATCGTGCATGTGTGTGATCAGTGCACGTCTGGGGGTGGTGGAGCCGGTTTCCTCGTCGAGGGCCGCGAACGCCAGAAGCTGCTCTACGACGGCGTCCGCTACGACACCTGGCATGTCCGCCGACGGGCCTGACGTCTCGGCCGACCGGGCTGACGCCTCGACCAACGGGGGTGACGGCTCGGCTAGTCCTGGACGCGGCCGCGGAGCTGTTTGGTCTGACTGCGCTGGCGCTTGGCGTCGAGGCGGCGCTCCTTGGAGCCACGGGTGGGCTTGGTGGGGCGGCGGGGAGGGGGTGGTGGGGCGAGGAGCTCGCGGATCCGCATCGCCAGGCGTTCACGGGCGGCGATGCGGTTGCGGTGCTGGGAGCGCTGCTCGTGGGAGACGACGTGGATCGGGCCCGGAGAGCGGGCGAGGACGCGGGCACGCTGCGACTCGTCGAGCACCTCGGTCGCGGACGGGTCCCAGGAGAGCTCGACGCGGGAGTCGGTGGTGTTGACCGACTGTCCGCCGGGACCGGGTGAACGGGAGAAGCGCTCGACCAGCTCGGAGTCGGGGATGACCAGACCCCGGGGCAGGCCAGGGCCCGGCGGCACCTGCATGTCCTTCATCGGGCTCCTCTCGCTCGACCCCCATTCTCCTCCGAGGCGTCGGCGGAGCCGACGGGGCCGGTCGAGTCGCGCACCACGAGCTCGGCGGGGACCCGCTGCCGGCGGGGACGGGTACCGGGCTCCTTCAGCGCCAGCGTCAGCGCCCGGGCGCCCATCTCGGCCATCGGCAGGCGCACGGTGGTCAGTCCGGGAGAGAGGTCCTGGGCGACCGCGACGTCGTCGAAGCCGCTGACCGAGACCTGGCCGGGCACCGAGACCCCGGAGCTGCGCAGCTCGGAGAGACACCCGATGGCCATGTCGTCGTTGAGAGCGATGACGGCCGTCGTACGCGGGTGGTCGGCGAGCATCCGGCGGATGCACTCGCGCCCGCCCTCGCGGGTGAACGGCCCCTCGAGGACGGGTACGTCGGCGGCGTCGAGCCCCGCCGCCGAGAGCGCGTCGCGTACCCCCTCGAGGCGATCGGCGACCGTGGTCAGCTCCAGCGAGCCCGAGACGACCACGATGCGCCGGTGCCCGAGGCCGAGGATGTGCTCGGCGACGGCCCGGCCGCCGGGGCGGTTGTCGGGCAGCACGCTGTCGACACCGAGATGGTGCCGGCCGACGACGGCCACGCGTCCGCCCGCCTCCGCGTAGCGCTGCACCTCGAGCCGCATCGGCGCCTCGACCGAGGCGTCCACGAAACCCGACCCCGCGATCAGGATCGCGCCGACCCGATTGGCGACGAGGCTGCGTACCTGTTCGACCTCGGCCTCGGGGTCGCGGCCGCTGTGGCAGATCTGGACGGTGCGGCCGTGCTCGGCGGCGAGGCTGAGCACGCCGCTGGCGATCTCGGAGAAGTAGGGGTCGCCGATCTCGTGCACGACGAGCCCGATGGTCGCCGTGGATCCGCTGGCGAGCGAACGGGCGTGGAGATTGGCGACGTAGCCGAGCTCGCGTGCCGCCTGGCGGACCTTCTCGGCGACCGAGTCGCTGACTCCGGGGGTTCCCGAGAGCGCACGAGAGGCGGTTGCGATCGAGACGCCGGACGCATGAGCGACGTCGATCAGGCGGGGGGAGCGGTTGGTTCGGACCATCGATGCCCCTTGTCGTCAGGATTGTGACCCTTGCCACACTAAGCGAGAGTCGGTAACGTCATCGTAAACGCTTACGTAAGCGCTTTCGTAGAGGAGAACCGCAGATGCCCTTCACGAAGACCCCCACCGCGAGCAAGCGGTCCCGAGCAGCGCTGGCCGCCACCACCGCCCTTGCCCTCGCGTCCACCCTCGCCGCCTGTGGTGCCGCCGAGGAAGGAGGCAGCGACGACGCGATCGTGATCGGCATCTCGCTGCCCCTGACCGGCGACTTCAGCGAGCCCGGCAAGGGCATCCAGCGCGGCTACGAGGCCTGGGCCGACTACGTCAACGCCAACGGCGGCCTGCTCGGCCGCGACGTACGCCTGGAGATGCTCGACGACCAGTCCAGCGCCGAGCGCGTCGCAGCCGACTACGAGAAGCTGATCAACCAGGAGCAGGTCGACCTGGTCGTCGGGCCGTTCTCGACCCGCCTGGTGATCCCGGCCGCCCAGGTCGCCCAGGACTACGGCTACCTCTTCGTCGAGCCCGCCGGTGCGGCGCCCGAGGTCTTCGAGGAGGGCTTCGAGAACCTCTTCTACGCCGCCCCCGCGGTCGCCGACGACCACTACAAGCTCCTCGCCGAGCACATCCTCGCGATGCCGGAGGCCGAGCGGCCCAAGACCGCGGCGTACGCCTCGATGGACGACCCGTTCGCCCAGGGCACCGCCTACGGGCTCAAGGACGCCCTGGAGGAGGGTGGCGTGAAGACGGTCGTCGACGAGGTCTACCCGCCCAACACCACCGACTTCAGCAGCATCGCGGCCAAGATCGCCGACAGCAAGGCCGACATCGTGGTGGGCGGCAGCCAGTACCAGGACGGTGTGAACCTGATCGTCGCCCTCCAGCAGCTCGCCTACCAGCCCAAGCTGGCCGCCTTCTCGACCGCGCCGACCGAGACCGAGTTCGCCGAGGCGATCGGCGACAAGACGCAGGGCGTCATCGCGCCGACCGGCTACACGACCAAGGCCGACTACCCCGAGAACCAGGAGTTCGTGAAGTTCTACGAGGAGAAGCACGGTGAGGCGCCCGGCGAGGACGAGGCCAACGCCTGGACCACCGGCCAGGTCGTCGCCGCGGCCGTCGAGGCCGTCGAGTGCGCCGAGCCCGACCCGGAGTGCCAGTCCCAGCTGATCGACTGGCTGCGCGAGAACGAGGTCGAGACCGTCGTCGGTCCGCTGAGCTGGGACGCGCAGGGCCGCCCGCAGAGCGCCCACATGATCCAGCAGTGGGTCGACGGCGAGATCAAGATCGTCCTGCCGGAGGACCAGGCCGAGGCCGAGTTCGTCTACCCGAAGCCGGCTTGGTGAGCGGGGCACTCCTCCTGCAGAGCCTGATCCTGGGGCTGCTGCTCGGAGGTCTCTACGCCCTGCTCGCCGCCGGCCTGACGCTCTACTTCGGCGTCATGCGGGTCGTGATGATCGCGCACTCCGCGTTCCTGATCCTGGCTGCGTACCTGGCCTGGTTCTTCACCAAGCAGACCGGTCTCGACCCGCTGCTCTCGCTGTTCATCACCGTGCCGCTCTTCTTCGCGGCGGGCTACGGGATGCAGCGGGCGCTGCTCTCCCGGCTGCGGCCGGCGACGCTGACGATGATGTCGGTGCTGCTGACCTTCGCGATCGCGCTGGTCATCGAGGGCGGCCTCGGCTACCTCTTCTCCGGCACCCAGCGGCGGATCCAGCTCGGCTACTCCGGCGCCAGCCTGGAGCTGTGGGGCGCCCGGATCGCGGTGGTCAAGCTGATCGCCTTCGGGCTGGCCGCGGTCTCGCTCCTGGCGCTGTTCCTGCTGCTCAAGAAGACCCGCTTCGGGCAGGCGCTGCGGGCCACGATCCAGCACCGCGAGGCCGCGCAGCTGCTCGGCATCGACACCGACCGGATCGCCGGCTTCGGGTTCGGGCTCGGCCTGGCGACCGCGGCGGTCGGCGGCACCGCGCTTGCGCTCGACGCCACCATCTACCCCTCGCTGCACTGGCACTGGATCGGGCCGCTGATGGCGATCATCGTGATCGGCGGCCTCGGCAGCATCCCGGGAGCCGCGATCGCGGCGATGCTCCTCGGGGTCACCCAGGCGCTGCTGCAGATCCCGATGGGCACCACCTGGGCGCAGACGGTCTTCTACGTCGCCCTCTTCGCCACTCTCATGTTCCGCCCCCAGGGTTTCTTCGGAGGTCGCCTTGCTCAGCGCTTCTAGACACAAGACTGCGACAAACCAAGATGGCCGTACGTCCCCGGGCCGCTCGGTCCTGGCGACCAAGCTCGTCGCGGCGGCCGCCGGGCTCGGCCTCGTGCTCGCCTTCCCGGCGCTCGCCCCGGACCCGTTCATCCTGTCGGTGGGCGTGGTGATCGCCAGCTACGCCGCGCTCGCGGTGGCGTGGAACTTCGTCGGCGGGCTGACCGGCTACATCTCGCTGGGGCACGCGGCCTACTCCGGGCTGGGCGGCTACGGCACCGCGCTGCTGATCACCGAGGCCGGCGTGAACCCGTGGATCTCGATGGTGGTCGCGGCGGTCCTCGTGGGTGTGGCCGCGGTGCCGATCGGGATCGCGTCGCTGCGGGTGCGCGGTGCCTCGTTCGTGATCGTCTCGATCGCGCTGGTGCTCATCCTGCTGCTGGTCGCGCAGAGCTGGGCCGGCGTCACCGGCGGTTCCAACGGGCTGCGGGTGCCGCGGCCGTTCGGCACCGACGTACTCCGGCCCGAACAGCACGAGCGGTTCTTCTACCTGTTCGTCGGGCTGACGCTGGTCGCGCTCGCCCTGTGGTGGGTGATCGACCGGTCCCGTCTCGGCACCGGGCTCAAGGCGATCCGCGAGGACGAGGACAAGGCGCAGGCGCTCGGCGTACCGACGTTCGGCTACAAGCTCGTCGTCTTCGTCGTCTCGGCGTTCTTCACCGCGATGGCGGGCGGGATGTACGCCCTCTGGTTCGGGTCGCTCGACCCGATCTTCCAGTTCTCCATCCTGACCGGCTCCTATCTGGTGCTGATGTCGCTGCTCGGCGGCGTACGCAGCCTGCTCGGTCCGGTCGTCGGCGCGGTGATCGTGGGCTACGCCGTCGAGTTCTTCAAGAACCAGTACGGCGACACCCAGCTGCACCTGGTCGCGCTCGGTCTCCTGCTCGCCCTGGTCGTGCTCTTCATGCCCGACGGTGTCATCCCCTGGCTGACCGCGCAGCTCGACCGGTTCCGGCCCGGCGACACCTCGATCCGCGAGGTCGACGCCGCCCAGCTGGCCGAGGAGCGCAAGGCGCTCGAGGAGGCGAAGTCATGAGCTCCCATCCGATCAAGCAGAACCTGGCCATCGAGAACCTGACGAAGTCCTTCGGCGGCGTACGCGCCGTCGACGAGGCGACGGTCAGCTTCCACGAGGGCAAGATCAACGCCCTGATCGGCCCGAACGGGTCGGGCAAGACCACGTTCTTCAACTGCGTGACCGGGATGATCCGGCCCGACGCGGGAACGGTGACCTACCGCGGTCGCGACGTGACCGGCCACGCACCCCACCGGATCGCACGGGCCGGGCTCGGGCGCAGCTTCCAGCTGTGCCGGGTCTTCCCGCGGATGACGGTGCTCGACAACGTGCTCGCCGGGGTCCGCTCGACGGGCGTCGTCCACCGGCTGCGCGGGGCGCACAACCCCGATGACATCGCCCGTGCCCGCGAGCTGCTGGCCAGGGTCGGCATCGAGCACCTCGAGCGCAGCGAGGCCCGCGACATCTCCTACGGGCAGCAGAAGCTGCTCGAGCTGGCCGGGGTGCTGATGGCCGAACCCGACACGATCATGCTCGACGAGCCGGCCGGTGGCGTGAACCCGGCGCTGATCGGCCGGATCGCCACCCTCGTGCGCGAGCTCAACGCCGAGGGCCGCACCTTCGTCATCGTCGAGCACAACATGGAGCTGGTGATGAGTCTCTCCGACCATGTCGTGGTCTTCGACCGCGGCCGGCCGATCGCCTCGGGTGCGCCGGCGGACGTGCAGAACGATCCCCGAGTCCTGGAGGCCTACCTTGGTGTCTGAACCGCTTCTCGCACTGCGCGACATCGAGGCCGGCTACGGCCGTGCGGCGCTGGTGCTGCGTGGCCTCACGGTCACCGTTCCCGCAGGTCAGATCGTCTGTCTCGTCGGTCCCAACGGTGCCGGCAAGTCCACCGTGCTCAAGGTCGCCAGCGGCATGCTCACCCCACGCTCGGGCACCATCACGGTCGACGGCGTCGACGTCACCCGCAACGGTCCGCAGCAGATGCTCCGCGCCGGCATGGCCCACGTCCTCCAGGGCCACTCGGTCTTCAAGGAGATGACTGTCGCCGAGAACGTCGGGCTGGGCGCCTACACGGTCCGCGACCCGGCGGCGGTGGCCGAGCGGACCGACTTCGTCAAGAGCCTGTTCCCGGTCGTCGCGGAGCGGTGGAACACCCTCGCCGGTGCGCTCTCGGGCGGTCAGCAGAAGCAGGTCGAGTTCGCCCGCTCGCTGATGGTGAGCCCGAAGGTCGTGCTGCTCGACGAGCCCAGCATGGGCCTGGACCCGAAGACCACCGCGACCGTGTTCGAGCAGGTCGTCCGCATGCGCGACGCCGGTCTGGCGGTCCTGCTCGTCGAGCAGAACGCGCGCCGGGCCCTGGAGTCGGCAGACCTGGGCTGCGTACTCGATCTGGGGAAGGTGCACATCGCAGGGGCAGCCGCCGACCTGCTCGCCGACCCACGGATGGCAGAGCTCTATCTCGGGGGAGCCGCAACGACCTCAGCAGGGGCCACCGACGGTCCCGATTAGGGGAAGGGAAGCACCATGAGATGGAAGCTGAACCGATGGGTGGGGCGTGGCGTACGCGCCGGTGCGATCGCCCTCGCCGTTGCTCTGGCGACTCCGCTCGCCGGAGTCCAGGCACACACACCCGAGGGCCACGGCCTTGCCGTGGTCAAGCCCCGGGCCAGCCTGGCCGACTGGGATCCGCTCACCGACGAGAAGTGGGCCTTCGAGGATGGCCAGGTCATCCTGACCGAGCCGGGAACACCGCAGCCGGGCCCGCGACGCCCCTTCGAGTACGCCATCGTCACGCAGGGTCCCGAGCTCGGCTCGCTCACCTACCGCGCCGAGGTGCGCATCGACGAGGCCGTCACGGTCACCAACCGTGACGTGATCCTGGTCTGGAACTACCAGTCACCGACCCGCTTCTACTACGCCCACCTCTCGACCGACAACACCATCTACCCCCACAACGGCATCTTCGTGGTCAACGACGCCGACCGGCTGCGGATCGACCACCAGTGGAACGGCACGGTCGGTGCCGCGCCGTCGATCACCGATGCGGAATGGCACGACGTACGCCTCGACTACGACGCCCGCACGGGCGCGATCGCGGTCTACCTCGACGGTGCCGACGAGCCTCGGATGACCGCCACCGACACCAGCTTCGCCGGAGGCCGGTTCGGCTTCGGTTCCTTCGACAACTTCGGGCGCATCCGTGACGTGACCGTCGCGGGCGTACGTCATCGCTGAACTTCGGTAAGGAGAGAACAACCCATGGAAACCTCACGTCTATGGGGCAGACAGACGCGGGCCGGCCTCGCCGTCGGCGCCCTGCTCGCCGCGCTGCTCACCCCCACGCTCTCGCTCAGTTCCGCAGGCGCCGCCATCCCCGGTAGCGAGCCCGTCCCCGACCCCATCCCCGAACAGCCCGTACGCAGCAGTCTCGGTCTCGTGCTCGAGGAGGTCACCCAGCTGCCCAAGACGGAGCCCTACCCGGCGCCGACCGACCAGCGCCTCGTACGCCACAACCGCATCAACTTCATCGGTGAGGTCCCCGACGGCTCGGGCCGGATGTACGTCCCCGACCTCAACGGGCCGATGTATCTGCTCGAGAACGGGCAGCAGCACGAATACCTGAACCTCCGCGACCATTTCGTCGACTTCTGGTCCGGTGCCGGGCTGGGCAGCGGCGCGGGCTTCATCACGTTCCACCCGGACTTCGAAGAGAACGGGCTCTTCTACACCACCCACACCGAGCGCTTCGGCGGCTTCGCCAAGACGCCCACCTTCCCGTCCCAGACCAACCCCGGCTCCGGACGGACCGTCAGCGTCGTGACCGAGTGGCACGCCAGCGACCCGACCGCGGACACGTTCGCAGGAACCAGCCGGGAGGTGATGCGGATCGACTTCGCCGGTCAGATCCACGCCATCCAGCAGATCGACTTCAACCCGACCGCTCGGCCCGGCGACGAGGACTACGGCCTGCTCTACATCGCCTCCGGCGACGGCGGCAACGGCGTCCGCAGCGACGACCCGCAGAACCTCGCCAACCCGTTCGGCAAGATCCTGCGGATCGACCCGCTCGCCCGCGACGGGCGCAACGGGGCGTACGGGGTCCCGGACAGCAACCCGTTCGTCGACCGGGAGGGCGCGATCGGGGAGATCTGGGCGTACGGCATGCGCGACCCGCACCGGTTCTCCTGGGACGTCGAGACGGGCCGGCTGCTGCTCGGCCACATCGGCCAGCACGCGATCGAGGGCGTCTACGACGTCCAGGCCGGGGACAACCTCGGCTGGAGCGAGATCGAGGGCCGGCTGCTCTACGACAACACCGACGAGTGCGCCCTCTACACGGTGCCCGACGACTACGACATGTCCCGGTTCACGCTCCCGGTCGCGTCCTTCGACCACGACCCGCCGGCCAACTACTCCTGCACCTCCGACAGCGGCCACGCGGTCAGCGGCGGTGTCGTCTATCGCGGCCGGTTCGACGACCTGAGGGGCAAGTACGTCTTCGGCGACCTGGTCAACGGCGAGGTCTTCTGGACCGATGCCCGGCAGATGAAGCGGGGGAGCAGCCGGGAGGCGACCCTGCACCAGATGCAGCTCTTCGACACCGCGGGTAAGCGGCTCTCGATGCAGGACTTCGTCGACCACCCGCGCGTCGACCTGCGCTTCGGCACCGACTCCCGTCGCAACCTCTACCTGCTGGCCAAGGCCAACGGGAAGATCTGGAAGGTCGTGAACACGGTGCAGCGGCCGTGGCCGAGCGAGGTCGTGCCGTCGCTGCGTGAGGACCTGGTCAGCTACTACGACTTCGAGCATCCCTTCGCCCCGGGGTCGCGCGAGGAGGACCAGGGCTTCTCGCGGACGCTGCTGAACCAGGTCAACGGCGGCAACGCGATGCAGGTCACCGACTCGGCCTACCCGACCAGCAACAACGCCCTGCAGACCAAGCAGGTCGACCCGGAGGTCAACGGCAACGACGACTGGAAGGCGGGGTCGTGGAACCAGAACGGGGTCGCGTCGCTGGCGCCGTTCGCGGGGGCTGAACAGATCACTGTCGCGGGCTGGTTCAAGGTCGACATGGACGGTCCCGCGCTCAACTCGGTGACCGCCGACCCGACGGACCGGTACAACGCCATCGGGCTGGCGGGGGTGCTCTCGGGCAACTCCGACGGTCATGGCGTACGCGCCCTGCTCGAGCTCATCAACGTCAACGGCACCCTGCGTCTGGTCGCGCTCGGCCGCCGGCTCGACGAGGGTGCGTCGCAGACGTTCGCGGCCTCGGCGGACTGGCAGACCCTGCTGCCGCGCGGGCAGTGGGTGCACCTGGCGGCGACGTTCGACTACACCACCGGGAAGATGGGGCTCTACCGCAACGGCAAGGCCGTCGAGGGGTTCTACACCTCGGCCGGTGACCCGTGGCAGGTCGACGGCACCGGCACCTCCGACACGTTGCCGCGAGGCATCAAGGTCGGCGGTTCGTTCCCGCAGGACACCGTCGAGCGGAATCCCTGCGACTGCCGGATGGACTCGCTGATGTTCCTCGACCGGGCGATCACCCCGGACGAGGCGCGAGCCCAGTATCAGCGGTTCGTCAACGGCCGCTGAGGCGGGTGGGGTCCACGGTTCCGGTTCAGTGGAGGACCGGGCCGTGGACCTCGCTGCGTAGCCGGGCCATGGTCGCGTCGAGGTCGGCGGCGGTGCGGGCGGCGGCGCCGAGCTCGTCGCGCAGGGTCGAGGGAACGGTGCCGTCGTACTTGTAGTAGATCGAGTGCTCGACGCTGGCCCAGAAGTCCATCGCGATGGTGCGGATCTGCAGCTCGACCGGCACGTCCACCGCACGGTCGGAGAGGTAGACCGGCACCTTGATGATCAGGTGGAGGCTGCGGTAGCCGTTGGCCTTGGGCTCGGCGATGTAGTCCTCGACCTCGACGACGTCGACGTCGGACTGGCTGCCGAGCATCTCCATGATCCAGTAGACGTCGGAGACGAACGGGCAGACGACCCGGATCCCGGCGATGTCGCGGATCTGCTGCTCGAGCGCTTCGAGGGTGAGCGGGCAGCCGATCTTGCGGGCCTTCGCGAGCAGGCTGTCGGGCGACTTCAGCCGGGTGCGTACGTGCTCGATCGGGCTGTGGTCGTGGGTGTGCTCGAACTCCTCGCGCAGGATCGCGATCTTGGTCGACACCTCGTCGATCGCGAACTTGTAGCGCATCCGGAACCTCGCCAGCTCGCGCGCCATCACGTCGCTGCTCGCCTCGACGAGATCGACCAACCCGTTGATCGGGTTGTCGTCGACTGTTGTCATCGTCCCCTCCTGACAGAGTCATCTTTGCAGGCCGCGACAAGACGAGGGTGCGGGGCCCGACACGCGATCGGCACGCGGCCGATACACGATCGGGACGCGACCGGGGCGAGCGACCCCCGGGTCACCAGGTCTTCCGTCCCGCTTCTGGACACCGAGGTACTCGCGGGTCACCGGCGCCGGATACAGTGACACCCCTCGGGGGATAAATACCCCCTAGGGGATATGAGTCTGTTCAGGCTGTCTACCAGAAGGGCACTTCCCCCACATGCGCATTCTGCTGCTCGTCTCCGCGTTCAACGGTCTGACCCAGAGGGTCTGGTGCGATCTCAAAGAGAGTGGCCACGAGGTCGGCGTGCTGCTGGCTCCGGTCCACGACGACTCCTCACTGGTGGCGGCCGTCGAGGCCATCGATCCCGAGCTGATCCTGTGCCCGTTCCTCAAGCACCGGGTGCCTGAGACGGTCTGGGGGCGCTACCGCACGGTGGTGATCCACCCCGGCCCCGTCGGTGACCGGGGGCCGTCCTCGCTCGACCACGCCACCCTCGACGGGCGTGACCGCTGGGGCGTGACCGCGCTGTCGGCCGTCGAGGAGATGGACGCCGGCCCGGTGTGGGCGACCAAGAACTTCGCGATGCCCGAGGTCGCGATCGCGAAGAGCGCGCTCTACAACGGCCCGGTGGCCGACGCGGCGATGGACTGCGTCGCGGAAGTCCTCCGGATGGTGGCCGCGGGGGAGGCGCCGAAGCCGGCCGAGGAGTGGGCTGTCGAGGTCGAGGGCACCGGCGAGCTGCCGCTGCTGCGCCGGAAGGCGTTCGAGATCGACTGGTGCGCGCCGGCCGCCGAGATCGCCCGGAGGATCGCGGCGGCTGACGGGGCGCCGGGAGCGCCGGCGACCATCGGCGGTGCGACGTACTGCCTCTTCGATGCGGCCACGACTCCCGAGAACCATGGCGACGTCGAGCCGGGCACGGTGGTCGGTGTCGACACCGACGCGGTCGCGATCGCCACCGGCGAGGGCACCCTGTGGGTCGGCTACGCGGCCACGCTCGAGAAGAAGCGCGGTCCCAAGCTGCCGGCCGCCTGGGTGCTCGACGCTCGCCACGCGCCGTATCTGACGATGCCCGAGGCGCTGGCCGAGACGACCTACGAGCGCGACGGCGACGTCGGCTACCTCACCCTGCGCTCCTACAGTGGCGCGATGTACACCCAGCAGTGCCGCCGGATGACCGACGCGATCCGCAAGGCGCTCATCGAGGACACCACGGTCCTGGTCGTACGCGGCACCGAGCACGCCTTCTCCAACGGCATCCACCTCGGCGTGATCGAGGCGGCGCAGGACCCGGCGGCCGAGGCCTGGGACAACATCCGCGCCATCGACGAGCTCTGCGTGGCCATCGCCGAGGCGGAGCAGCTGACCATCGCCGCGTTCACCGCCAACGCCGGCGCCGGCGGCGTGATGGCCGGCCTCTGCGCCGACATCACGGTCGCCCGCGAGGGTGTCGTGCTGAACCCCTACTACGACATGGGCATCTTCGGCTCCGAGCTGCACACCTGGGGCCTGCCGAGCCGGGTCGGCACGGAGAAGGCCGACGAGCTGCTCGGTGCGAAGCTGCCGATCTCGGCGGCCGAGGCGGCCCGCATCGACATGGTCGGCGAGCTCGGCCCGCACGACGCGGCTGAGTTCGACGGCTGGCTGCGCGACCTGGCACAGCGCTTCGCCGGGCCGGACGCGTACGCCCCTGCCCTGGCGGCCCGCGAGGCACGCCGTGCCGGCGCGATGCCGATGTCCTACTACCAGAGCATCGAGCTGGCCGAGATGGCCCGCGACATCTTCGACGACCGGTACGGGTTCGCCGCGAAGCGGAAGGCGTTCGTCACCAAGGCTGCGCCGACCGAGACGCCCTCGAAGATCCGGTTCTGACGGGCGACCTGTTGACAAAATAGAACGTGTTCCACCAACCTGAGGCGTGTGATCTGATTCACACGCCTCAAGGAGGACCACGTGACCCAGGCGCCCCCGCCGCCCGAGATGACCTTCCAGAAATCGGGCCGTGACCCTGCGGCGATCGGCGCCAGGCTGACGGAGTGGCTGGCCACGGCGCTGCCGCCGGGGGCCGATCCCGAGGTCGCGATCCTCGGCGGGATCGACGCCAACGGGATGTCCAGCGAGACCGTGCTGCTCGACGTCACCTCGACCGTCGACGGCTGGAGGCAGACGAAGGCGTACGTCCTGCGGGTGGCGCCTCGCCCGGAGGACATCCCGGTCTTCGCGACCTACGACCTGCAGGCGCAGTACGACGCGATGCGCCTGGCCGGCTCGCTCTCGTCCGTGCCGGTGCCGGAGGTCGGTCTCGCCGAGATGAGCGGCTCGGTCCTGGGGACACCGTTCTTCCTGATGGAGCGGGTCGAGGGGGTCGTCCCGCCGGACGTGATGCCCTACAACTTCGGCGACAGCTGGCTCTTCGACGGCTCTGCGGCGGATCGGGCGGCGCTGCAGAAGCGCTCGGTCGAAGTGCTCGCCGGGCTCCACGCGATCCCCGACGCCGCCTCGCGGTTCGCCTTTCTCGACCCGGCCTCGGCCGGTCATTCCGGCGAGACGCTGATCGCCCGCAACCTGGCCAAGACCCGAGCCTGGTACGCGTTCGCCTCCACCGCCGAGGAGGGGGGAGGCCGCTCGCCGCTGGTCGAGCGAGGCCTGGCCTGGCTCGAGGCCAACCTCCCCGACGACGCCGGTGATCCCGTGCTGTGCTGGGGCGACGCGCGGATCGGCAACATCATCTACCGCGACTTCGCGCCGGTCGCCGTCCTCGACTGGGAGATGGTCGGCCTCGGCCCTCGCGAGATGGACGTGACCTGGATGGTCTTCGCCCACCGCATCTTCGAGGACCTGGCCGCGATGCTGGGCCTGCCGGGGATGCCGGACTTCCTCACCGCCGACGACGTCCGCGATGCCTATGTCGCCGCGAGCGGTGTCGAGCTCGGCGACCTGATCTGGCACGAGATCCACGCCGCGGTCATGTGGGGTGTCATCTACCTGCGGATCGCGGCCCGGCAGATCCACTTCGGGGAGATCGAGGCGCCCGAGGATCCCGAGTCGGCGCTCTACCACCGGGCGATGTTCGAGGCGATGCTCGAAGAGGTCGGCGCGTGAGTGGGTCTCATCGGGCGCACGGGGAGTACGTCGGCGTGGGCCCGCTCGACGAGTACCCGATCCACCAGCTCCCGCGCCCGGTCGCCTGGGCCGGTAGCACCGACCGGAACTTCTACGACCGCTGCTACCTCAACGCCCACGACCGCACCGGCGACCTCTTCCTCATCACCGGGATGGGGTTCTACCCCAACCTCGGCACCAAGGACGCGTACGTCCTGCTCCGCCGAAGCCACGAGCAGACGGCCGTGCACCTGGGCGACGGCGCAGACCCGCGGGGCGGTGACCGGATGGGGCAGCAGGTCGGGGCGTACCGGATCGAGGTCACCGAGCCGCTGCGGAAGCTGCGGCTGGTGATGGAGGAGACCCACGGGATCGCGCTGGACCTGCGCTGGGCGGGCTCGTTCGACGTGGTCCAGGAGCAGCCGCACGTGATGCGCCAGGGGGCCGCGACCGTCCTCGA
Source organism: Nocardioides sp. NPDC057767 (assembly GCF_042798275.1). Classification (NCBI taxonomy): domain Bacteria; kingdom Bacillati; phylum Actinomycetota; class Actinomycetes; order Propionibacteriales; family Nocardioidaceae; genus Nocardioides; species Nocardioides sp. NPDC057767. Next base: position 15,153 of record NZ_JBHVKJ010000070.1, read on the forward strand.
CGCACAGCGGTTCGCGCAGGTCGGGACCTGGGAGGGGGTGATCGAGGTCGACGGCGAGACGATCGTCGTCGACCACGATCGCTGGGTCGGCACCCGGGACCGGTCCTGGGGTATCCGTCCGTCGGGTGAGGGGATGCCGCCGGGCAAGCCGGCCGACCCGGGGTTCGAAGGGATGTGGTGGCTCTACGTGCCACTGCGGTTCGAGGAGTTCGCCGTCGTCCTGATCATCCAGGAGACGCCCGACGGCTATCGCACGCTCAACGACTGCACCCGGGTGTTCGCCGACGGGTGGGTCGAGCAGCTCGGCTGGCCCCACGTCCGGATCCAATACCGGGACGGGACGCGGATCCCGGAGGGTGCGACGATCACGTGCACGACGCCAGGCGGCGAGCAGCTGGTGCTCGAGGTCTCCTCGCTGCTGGGCGTGCCGATCCATGTCGGCGGTGGTTACGGCGGCGACTCCGACTGGGCGCACGGGGTCTGGAAGGGTGCCGGGTTCTCCGAACGGCTGACCTACGACATGACCTCACCCGAGGTCGCCGGCCGGGTGCCCTTCGGCGTGATCGACCACGTCGGGCGGGCGGTCGCGCATGGCCCCGGGGCCGACGGTGTCGAGGGCTGGGGACTCTTCGAGCACGGGGTCCTCGGTCGCCACGACCCCTCCGGATTCACCGACTGGCTCGACCGGGTCTGACCCGCCCCGCCGGGTCGGCTACGGGTGTGCCAGGGTCCGGGTCAGCGGACCACGTCGGGCGTCATCAGATCCTGGTTCTCCTCGACCCACTCGCCCATCCGGTCCTCACGGACGGCGCGCCACAGATCGCGGTCGCGGGAGGGGTCGAGGCGTACGACCGACTGGTCACCGACCATGCCGGTGCCGTCGGTGGGGACGGTGAGGTAGCTGATGTCGGCACTGCGCAGGTTGCGGAGGGAGGCGGCGAGCTTGGCCATCTGGGTGGTCGACCATTCGTCGTCCACGGAGGCGTGCTTCGCGAAGAGGGTGAGGAGGTCGAGGACCTGGTCGGGGTTCTTGCGGAGCTCCTGGTTGAGGGTCTCCTCCAGGAGGGTGCGGAGGAAGGCCTGCTGGCGGGCGACGCGGTCGAGGTCGCCGTCGCGGAGGCCGTAGCGCTGGCGTACGTAGAGGAGTGCCTGTTCGCCGTCGAGATGGTGAGACCCAGCCTCCCAGCGGATCCCGTGGGCGGAGTCGTAGACGGTCTTGGGGATGTCGATGTCGACACCGCCGACGGCGTCGGTCAGGGCCTTGAAACCGTCCCAGTCGACGACGGCGAGGTGGTCGACACGTACGTCGGTCATCAGCTCGACCGTCTCGATGGTCAGCGTGGGTCCGCCGAAGGAGTAGGCCCAGTTGACCTTGCCCTTCCCGTGGCCGGGGATGTCGACCCAGGAGTCACGGGGGATCGAGATCACCGAGGCGGAGCGGCGGTCGCCGTCGAGATGGACGAGCAGCATCGTGTCCGACCGTGCCTGGCCCGGCTTCCAGCCAGGAGCCTCGGCGCCGGTGGTGGGAGCGTCGGAGCGGGTGTCGGTGCCGAGCACGAGGATGTTCACCGCGTCCGCGGCCGATCCGGACGAGGGCTTGGCCGGCCGGTCGGTCAGCCCCGTGAAGGTGTCGGGCAGTCGGTTGATGTTGCTCTCGACCTTGGCCTGGAGCCACAGGATCCCGGTGAGTGCCGCCGCGCACAGCAGCAGGAGGCACACCAGCAGCCCGATCAGAGGCTTGCGGGCACGGCGCCACCCGCGCGCGGGGGTCCTGCCCGCAGGGTCCGACTGCGGCGGCACGGGCGGGTGATCGAGGAGGGCCACCCGTGTATGTGACCCGGCGCGCCGCTACGACGGGTCCGAGATGCTCGCCATTCCTCAATTTGAGGCACCTGTCGGTAACGGCTGGTAACCAAAAATAGGTAGGCAATACGTCGTGCGGAGTGACTGAGTAAAGTCACTTTGCTGTACGGCGCTGTTCATGCCGGAGCTCGGGGTCTCCGCGTGTTTCCAGCCGCCTGGCTGTGTCTTGGGAGGGCGCAGCTCGATGATGACCAGGGGAGAGCTGTGTCGAAGTCAAGAGTCGGTCCGGACGAGAGAGCCCGGCTGCACGAGGCTGCCTCCGCGCTGGCCGGGATCAGGGCGGCGACCGCGCTGCTCAACTCGCCGAGCGGGATCGGCGGGACAGACGGGATCGATGAGGACCGGCGAGCCGCTCTGGCGGCGATGGTGCAGAGCGAGCTGGAGCGGCTCGAGCGGATGGTGCGTCGGCAGCAGGAGACCGCACGTCCGGCGAACCCGGAGCCGCCCGCCGAGGACATCCGCGCCGAGGTGATCGACCTCGACGCCGTGGTCGCCACCATGGTTCTCGCCCACGAGGCCAAGGGCACCGACGTCGAATGGCGTCCCAGCCGGATGCTGGCGCTGGGCGACTCCGACCAGGTGACCGAGGCCCTCAACGTGCTTCTCGACAACGCCGCCGACCACGGCAGCGGATCGGTCCGGATCGAGGTGCGTGCCGCCCGGCCTGGTGACCCCTCTGTCGAGATCGCGGTGACCGACGACGGGCCCGGCGTCGCGCCGGAGCTGCGCCGACGGATCTTCGCCCGGGGCGTCAGCCGCCCAGGATCGGCCGGCCAGGGGATCGGTCTCCACACCGCCCGTGACCTGATGGAGCGTCAGGGCGGCTACCTCGAGCTGGTCGAGGTCGGAGAGCACACCACCTTCGTCATCGGCATCCCGATGCTCGGCTGCGTCGACGATCACGACACCCCGGCCAGGGGAGGTCGCCGTGGTGTCGCCGCGTAAGCGGGTGAAGGTGGTCATCGTCGAGGACCACACCCTGTTCGCGGAGTCCCTCGAGCTGGCCCTCACCTTCGAGGGCTACGACGCCCACCGCATCGACCTTCCGGAAGAGCCGCCGTCGGAGGCCAAGCTCACCTCGCTGATCATGCGCTCCCAGCCACGCATCGTCCTGCTCGACCTCGACCTGGGGCAGCACGGCTCGGGCGTACGCCTGATCGCCCCGATCGCCAGGGCGGGCGCCGACGTCGTCGTGGTGACCGGCGCGACCGACGAGACCCGGTGGGGCCACGCCCTGCATGCCGGGGCGCGGACGGTGCTGTCCAAGACGGTGCCGCTGGGCGAGATCCTGGGCACCGTACGCCGCCTCAACTACGGCCTCAGCGTGCTCGACGTCGATGAGCGTGAGCGCCTGATCCGGGCCTGGGCGGGACAGGAGCAGGGCATCATCGAGATCCGTCGCCGCCTCGCGCAGCTCTCCCGGCGGGAGTCGCAGGTGCTCGAGCACCTGATGGACGGCCTCACCGTGGGGGAGATCGCCAAGCTCCGCGTGGTCTCGGAGGCGACCGTGCGCACGCAGGTGAAGTCGATCCTCGCCAAGCTCGGCGTCTCCTCGCAGATCGCGGCGGTCAGCATCGCCCACAAGGCCGAGTGGCGGGCCGCCTGAGGCCTCGGCTCCTCAGCAGGCGACCAGGCCGTCGTCCTCGTTGGTGCCGCGCAGGACGTAGAGGGTGCCGGTCTGCGGGCAGCGCCAGGCGTCCCCCTGGGCGACCAGCGGCGCGCCGGCATGCCCGACCCAGCCCACCGGCCGCGCCGGGACCCCGACGACCAGGGCGTGGTCCGGTACGTCGCGGGTGACCACGGCGCCCGCCGCGACCATCGCCCAGGCGCCGATCGTGACCGGGGCGACGCAGACGGCGCGGGCGCCGATGCTGGCGCCGGTGCGTACGGTCACGCCGACGGCCTCCCAGTCGTCGCCGTCCTTCAGGGTGCCGTCCGGGTTGACGGCGCGAGGCAGGTAGTCGTTGGTGAACACCACCGCCGGCCCGACGAAGGCGCCGTCCTCGAGCACCGCCGGCTCGTAGACCAGCGCATGGTTCTGGATCTTGCAGCGGTCGCCGACCACGACCCCGGGACCGACGTACGCCCCGCGGCCGATGATGCACTCGCTGCCCACCCGGGCATGCTCCCGGATCTGGGCCAGGTGCCACACGAGGGTGCCGGCGCCGACCACGGCACGGTCGTCGACGTCCGCGCTGGGCTCGACCCGGGGCTGCGCCCGGGGCTCGATCCGGGGCTCCGCCCCTGTTTCCTCCACGGTCATACCGTCAGCAAAGCGGGACCGGGAGGCACGCGGGGAGGCCACGACGCGGCGTACCCGATTCAGCGTAGGACCGCGGGTGAGGCCGCCTCCGGGATCAGGACCCGGGGCGCCGCGCTGGCCGAGGTGTCGAGGGACCAGACGTCGCTGACCGGCTCGTCCTCGCGCTCGAGGCCGTAGAGGACGGTGTCGTCGTCGAGCCACTCGATCTGGTCGTCGATGCTGTGGGTCTCCCCGGCGAGCACGGTGCGCCGTCCGGTGGCGAGGTCGAGCACCGCGGGCGCCCACCGGGTGCCGTCCTCGACGGCCTCCTTGAACGCGATGTGGCTGCCGTCGGGAGAGAGCGAGGGGCACTCGACGTGGTCGGCGATCGTGGTCAGGGAACGTGCGGAGAGGTCGCCGCGGGCCAGGTAGGTGCGGCCGCCGGTGGCGACGGTGGCGTAGAACGTGCGGTCGTCGTCGGCGAAGGTGACGCCCCAGACGTTGCGGTCGACCGGCGAGACCCGGCGGCCGCCTATGACCAGCTCGAACTTCTCCAGGTCCCCGTAGCTGGCCCCGCCGATCCGGCGGACGACGGTGCGCGTCGAGAACCCGCTGACCATGTAGGAGTCGCCGTTGACGAAGACGGTCGAGGAGACCAGCTTCCCGTCCGGCGAGATCCGGGTGCGGCTGGGCAGTCCGGGCAGATCGATGCCGTCCACCTCGCGCCATTCCGTCCCTGGTGTCGAGGTCGTCAGGTCGGTCGCCCGGTAGCGGCTGACCACACCTCGCTCGGTCGCCAGACAGGAGACCGCCCGAGCCTGCGCGTAGACCCGGTCGCAGCTCAGGGCGGTCAGCGCACGGGCACCGCCGGGGTCGGCGAGCGCGACCGCGCCGACGTGGCCGTAGTCGGCATCGCGTCCGGTGTGCCGGAAGAGGATCCTGGGCTCCGCCTCGATCTGTTTCAGGGAGGTGGTCGTCGCGTCGGTCGCCCGGGACGTACGCCGGTCGTTCTCGGCGATCGCCGAGAGGGCGTACGCGGTCATGGCGGCCGTGACGAGGACGACGACCGCACCGAAGACCGTGGTGCGCCGCGTCATGGCTGCACCTTTGTGGGAGTCCCGGGGCCGCTTCGCTCGGGTCCCAGGAACCGGCTCAGCACGGCGAGCCCGGCCGGGATCGCGGCGACCAGCACCACGCAGACGACGAGCATCGCGACCCGGGGGCCGACGGCGTACCAGAGCAGGCCGAAGCCGGTCGCCGCGACCAGCCGGGCGAGAGCGACGGCTGTCTGGGCGGTGGCGATGCCGGTGGTGCGTACGGTCTCGGGGACCAGCCGTCCGGCGACCGCGGCCAGGGTGCCGTCGGTCGCGGCGTAGAAGACGCCGAGGAGGAGCACCGCGGCGCAGGTCGTCCAGAGCGCGCCGGAGCCGCTGGCGGCGCACAGGTAGGCGGCCGCGAGCGGGAGGTGGCCGAGCACGAGGACCTTGACCCGCCCGACGCGGTCCGCGAGCCGGCCCGTCGGGACGGCCAGGGCGAGGTAGGCGAGGTTGGTGCCGATGTAGAGGACCGGGAACCACTGGGCCGCGAAGCCGCCGGTCTCCAGGAGTGCCAGGTAGACGAAGCCGTCACCGACGGTCAGGAGGGCGAGCACGCCGGATACGGCGGTCACCCGGGTGAGGCCGGGAGTGAGTGCGGCGCGCCAACGCACCGTGTTGCTCTCGACACTGGCTCGCTGGCGCTCGCCAGGCTCGACCAGCGGTCTCCGGGCCCCGGTGCCGAACGGGATGAAGGAGGCCATCGTGGCCACGCCGAGCACCGCGAAGCCGAGCGAGACGACCAGGACCGTGTCGTAGCCGTCGGTGATTCGCCACAGGATCACGAACGCCAGCAGCGGCCCGAGCGTGGCCCCGATCGTGTCCAGCGCCCGGTGGACGCCGAAGCTGCGGCCGAGGTGCGCCGGGTCGCTGGTGGCGGCGATCATCGCGTCACGCGGAGCGGTGCGTACGCCCTTGCCGACCCGGTCCAGCGAGATCGCCGCAGAGATCGTCCCGAAGCCACCCGCGAAGATCAGCCCGAGCCGGGCGACCGCGCTCATCGCGTAGCCCGCCAGCGCCACCGGCTGCGGCCGGTCGGTGCGGTCGGCCGCCCAGCCGGCCGCGATCCGCACCAGCGAGGAGACGCCCTGGTAGAGGCCGTCGATGAGCCCGTACGCCACCGGCGAGAGCCCCACCACCGCGGTCAGGTAGAGCGGCAGGATCGCGGAGACCGACTCCGAGGAGATGTCGGTCAGCATGCTGACGACGCCGAGGGTGATGACCGTCCGGGAGACCCGCCCGCCGGATCGCCGGGGCTCGGCATCGGTGCTGGTGGCGGGACGGTCGCTGAGAGAGAGGTACACCGGCGATCAGGTCTTCGTGCGGAGGACGGAGTAGAGGCTGAATTCGACGGCGCGGCGGCCGGTGCGGGTGACCGTGACGCTCACGGTCTCGTCGCCGCGCTGCAGGGTCACCGCGGGGGCATTCTCGACCGAGGTGGTCGGGACCTCCTCGAAGCCGTGCTGAGCGAGCCGGGTCCGGAAGTGACGCAGTACGTCGCAGGGACGTCGGCAGCTCGCGGTGAGCGCCACCTGGAGCACGCCCTTGGTCGGCGAGACGCTGGAGACCTCCACGGTGGTCCGCGCCGGTGGGGAGAGGGCGGTCGGGTAGCCGGCGACGAGCGCGCCCTTGCGCACCGCCTGCTCGGGCAGCGGTTCCGAGATCAGCGCCGCCGACTTCGTACGCGGCTTCTCGGTCAGGCCCGGGAGTCCCGACTCGGTCGGGGTCGAGGCCGCCTCCGGCAGCGCCTCGGTCGCGGGTCCGCGGTCCGACTCCGACTTCTGCCCGGACCCGGGTTCGGAGCTCGCGCCGGCGCCCGGTGAGCCCGACTGGGAGGCCGACGCGCCCACCTGACCCCCGCCGTCCTTGCCGGACGAGGAGTCGGCGAAACGCCCGGGCACCCAGAAGATCGTGACGCCGACGAGCACGCCGAGCAGCACGAGAAGGGCGAGACGCTTGAGGTTCACGAGATCAGTCGACGCGCTGCCGAGCCGTGTCGAGGCCGATGCGTGGGCCGCGTACCAAATTTCAGGCAGCCTGCCGGACCGGCCACGATCGGTCGAGGCGAGCCGTGCGACGTTGCCGTTGCCGGGAACTGTCCCGGCCGTAGCATCCCGGGGGACGGGCCACGTTGAACACCGCCGACTTTCTTCTCGAGCTAGCGCCCGAGGACTCGATCGCGCTCGCCGAAGCGGGTCGCGAGTACAGCTTCGAAGAACTGCGATCCAGCGTGTCTGTGCTGACCGAGCGTCTCTCCGCGCTCGGTCTGACCCCGGGTACGCCGGTCGGGATCATGGCGCCCAACGGGCTGTTCTGGGTCTCGGCCTATCTCGCGGCGCTCCGGATGGGTCTGGTCGTGGTGCCGCTGGCCGTCACGCTGCCGGCCGAGGAGGTGGTGGCCCGGGTGCGGTGGGTCGGAGCGGATGCGCTGCTGGTGGGGCGCTCGCAGGCCGAGGTGCTGCGGCTGAGCCTGCCCAGAAGCCTCCCGGTCGTCGTGGAGCGGAAGGAGCGGCTCGTCCCGAAGCAGCGATCGGCGCCGGTCGAGCTGCCGGAATCGGTCGACGTCGACCCGGACCAGGACGCGCTCTACATGTTCACCTCCGGCACCACCGGCGACCCCCGTGCGGTGCGGCTCACCCACCGCAACATCCAGGCGAACACGACCTCGATCCTCGGCTACCTCGACATCACCTCGGCCGACCGGATGCTCGTGGTGCTGCCGTTCACCTACGTCTTCGGGCTCTCGATCCTGCACACCCATCTACGCGCCGGCGCCGCGATGGTCATTCAGCCGACGTTCGTCTTCCCGCAGGCGGTGGTGGACCGGATGACGTCCGCGCGCTGCACGGGCTTCGCCGGGGTGCCCTCGACGTTCGGGATGCTGCTGCGCAACAGCACGTTCGGCTCCACGGCGGTCCCCACGCTGCGGACGATCCAGCAGGCCGGGGGCCGGCTGGCCCCCGCGCTGGTCGAGCAGATGGCGCGCGCCCAGCCGCAGGCCAAGGTCTTCGTGATGTACGGGGCGACCGAGGCCACCGCCCGGCTGTCCTACCTTCCGCCCGAGGAGCTCTTCCGCCGACCGGGGTCGATCGGCCGGGGCATCCCGGGTGTGGACCTGCGGGTGCTCGACAGCGACGGTGTGCCCGTCGAGCCCGGTGCGGTCGGCGAGATCTGGGCCAGCGGCGCGAACATCTCGCCCGGCTACCTCGACGACCCCGAGGCGACGGCCCGGAAGATGCCCGGCGGGATGCTGCGTACCGGAGATCTGGCGAAGGTCGACGAGGACGGCTACATCTATGTGGTCGACCGGGTCGAGGACTTCATCAAGTCGCGGGAGCACCGGGTCGCGAGCCAGGACGTCGAGTCCGTGGCCCTCGAGCTCCCCGATGTCGTCGCGGCGGCTGCCGTCGGGCTTCCGGACGACACCGCCGGCGAGCGCGTCGAGCTGGTGGTGATGCGTCGGCGCGGTTCGGTCCTCCGGGGCGCCGACGTGATCGCCCACTGTCGTGAGCGGCTCTCGAAGCACATGGTCCCCGAGGTGGTCCGCTTCGTCGACGCGCTGCCGATGAACGCGAGCGGAAAGGTCATCAAGCGCGACGTACGCGCGATGTGCCTACGGCTGGCACAGGAACCGGCCGGAGGACAGGACGACGACGTCGATGATGCGGACGATGCGGGTTTCGAAGGGGTCAAGGTGGGGTGAGCGGTGTCGGCGAGGAACGTGCCCGGGGCGGTGAAGCTGCTGGCCGGAGTGTGGGCTGGGGTTCTGGTCGTCGCGGTCGCGCTGGGCGGCGCATGGTTGCTGAGGAGTCCAGGGATGAACGACCACGTCGCGATCGCAGGGCTTTCCGAGTCGGAGCTGCGGACCGTGGGGCGGACCAAGGTGCTCTTCGGTCACAACTCGGTGGGGATGAACATCATCGACGGGATCTCGAAGGTGTACGCCGACGCCTCGGTCTCGGTGCCCGTCATCGCCGACGTCACCGGCGGATCCGTGGACGCCGATGGTGAGGGGGCGATGCTGCGGCACGCCTACATCGGGGTGAACGAGGACCCGATGAGCAAGTTCACCGCCTTCGAGGAGGTGATGGACGGTCCGGCCGGGAAGGACATCGACGTGGCGCTGATGAAGCTCTGCTACGTCGACATCACCGCGGCCACCGACGTGCAGGCCGTCTTCGACGCCTACGTGTCGACGATGGCCGCGGTGGAGGCAGCGCATCCGGACGTACGTCTCCTCTACACGACCGCGCCGCTCACCGCCGACCGCAACTGGAAGTCCAAGGTCAAGGCGGTTCTGGGCCGCGACGACCAGATGGGGCCGGCCGACAACATCGCCCGGGAGCGCTACAACGCGATGATCCGGGAGGAGTACGGCGCCACCGGCCGTCTCGTCGACATCGCCGCCACCGAGGCGGAGGGCACCCGGGAGCGCAGCCAGGACGGCACCACCTACCACGTGCTCAACGAGAACCTGACCTTCGACCGTGGCCACCTCAACGAGGCCGGCTCGGAGGCCGTCGCCGCGGAGCTGCTCAGGGTGGTGGCGACCCACAGCCCGGTCGCCTGAAGTGGACGCTGGGCGGGTGAGGATCCGATGAGCCTGCAGGGGGTCGGGATCGACGTCGCCGACATCCGGCGCTTCGCGCGGCTCCTGGCAATGCGTGGCTCCGGGTTCGCGGTGCGGTGGTTCACCGACGCCGAGATCGCCCAGTGCATGGCCGCGACGACTCCCGCCACGGCCTTCGCGATGAGGTACGCAGCCAAGGAGGCCGTCTGGAAGGCGCTCGGTCCAGGCGAGTGGTCCGGGCCGCTGCCGTGGCGCGGGATCACGGTGCTCGAAGATGCTCCCGGATCTCTTTCGGTCAGCCTCGAAGGCCCTGCGGCCGAGCTCGCGACCCTGGCGGGTGTCACCGCGGTGCGCGTCGCGACCGTTCCCGGGTCCCGGATGGCCATCGCGACCGCCGTCGCCGAAGGCGACCCGATGCGAGGTGACGATGCCTGACCTTCGACTCGACCACATCGGCATCCAGGTCCGCGGGGTCTTCCTGGAGAAGCCCGACTCGCTGCCCATCAAGCTCATCACGCCCGTGACTCCTGGGCCGCACTCGTACGGCCTCCATCATCTGGCCTTCATGGCACCCGCAGCCTGGGGAGATGTTCGACGACGAGCTCATCGCGTTCGTGCGGGCTGCTGGGATCAACGTGGAGCTGATCACCACCGATCGGCGTCGGGGGCGGATCGACTGATCGTGCTCGGTGGTCGGGCTTGTGATGTTCCGGTGGTCGAGCTTGTCGAGACCAGGTTCCGGTGGTCGAGCTTGTCGAGACCAGGTTCCGGTGGTCGAGCTTGTCGAGACCAGGTTCCGGTGGTCGAGCTTGTCGAGACCACGTGTTGCGGACCAGTGATGCCCCGGTGGTCGAGCTTGTCGAGACCACCCTGCGCGTAACCGTTCCTCGTGGCGGATCTGGGCCGCCGACCCGTTCTCGAG
>NZ_JBHVKJ010000071.1:0-25208 GCF_042798275.1 Nocardioides sp. NPDC057767
CGGGGTCGCCACAACGACCGACTCGCCCCCCCCACAAGTAACGATTCGGCGCGCCATTAGTGAAGTCTCGGCCACCATTTCTACCGATTCGGCGTGCACAACGACCGTTTCGGCAGTTTCCGATAGCGTGGCCGCGCCATGTTGGATCACATCAAAGGCTTCGTCCAGGGAGTCGTCCTCGCGCCCATCGTCCGGCTGTTCATCGCACTGAAGATCAGCCCCGACGCCGTGACGCTCGTCGGCACCATCGGAGTGGCGATCGGGGCGCTGGCGTTCTATCCCCGCGGCGAGCTGCTGGCCGGCACGATCTTCATCACGTGCTTCGTCTTCAGCGACCTGATCGACGGGGCGATGGCGCGCGCCGTCGGACGCTCCTCGAAGTTCGGCGCCTTCTGGGACTCCACCCTCGACCGGATCGGCGACGGGGCGGTCTTCGGCGGCCTGGCGCTCTACTTCGCCGGACCGGGCGACTCCGACCTCTACCTCGCGCTGACCCTGTGGTGCGTGGTGATGGGTGCGGTCACCTCCTACGCCCGCGCCCGCGCGGAGTCGCTGGGCTTCACCGCCAACGTCGGCATCGCCGAGCGCGCCGACCGCCTCGTCCTGGTCCTGGTACTGACCGGCTTCGCCGGCATCTTCTCCCTCGACCTGCTCATCTACATCGCGCTGTGGCTCCTCGCCGTCGCCTCGACCATCACCGTCGGGCAGCGCGTGTGGACCGTCCGCAGGCAGGCCCTCGCCGAGGAGGCTGCCTCGTGACCAGGCCGACCGCGGAAGACGTACGTCTGGCGGCCGAGCTCGTCCGTGGCGCCGGCGCGCTGGCCGCCAAGATGCGCAGTGCGGGCATCGGCGACTCGATCGAGGCCAAGACCTCGGTCTCCGACCTGGTGACCGCCGCGGACAAAGCCGCGGAGAAGGCCATCGTCGACCGGCTCGCGTCCGAGCACCCCGGTGACGGCGTGCTCGGGGAGGAAGGCTCCGCCCGTGAGTCGACCACCGGCAGGGTGTGGACCATCGACCCCGTCGACGGCACCTACAACTTCGTCCGAGGCCTCGACTGGTGGTGCTCCGCACTGGCGCTGACCGACGGGGACGACCTCGTCCTGGGCGCCGTCTACTCGCCGGCCGAGGACGCTGTCTACGTCGGTGGACCGGAGCTACCCACCACCCGCAACGGGATCCGGCTCGACGCTGTGCTCGACACGCCGCTCGCCCTGGCCTGCCTGACGACCTACCTCCATCCGGCCAAGCTGCGGCACCCGGTCGGCGAGGCCTACGTCCGCGTCGCGAGCCAGGCCGCCTCCATCCGGATCCTCGGGTCGGGGTCGATGGACCTGACCGCCATCGCCCAGGGCAAGCTCCACCTCTTCTGCCAGCACTCCGTCCCCGACTGGGACCGTCTCCCCGGGGCCGCTCTCGTCCTCGGTGCCGGCGGCACCACCGCCCAGGTCGAGGCGGGTGGCGTCCTCTGGTCCCTGGCCGGTGCCCCGGCCGCGGTGGCCGAAGCGGTGCAGGCACTGGCCTCCTAGCAGTCCACTTTGGCAACAGTGGCCTGACGAGGCCTTTCCGAGGGTGGCGTACGTCCGATCCCGACTTACGATCGCACCATGGCAACAAGCACGAATGAGACGGGAACCTCGCGCGTCAAGCGCGGGATGGCGGAGATGCTCAAGGGCGGCGTGATCATGGACGTGGTCACCCCCGAGCAGGCGAAGATCGCCGAGGACGCCGGGGCGGTGGCGGTGATGGCGCTCGAGCGCGTCCCCGCCGACATCCGCGCCCAGGGCGGCGTGAGCCGCATGTCCGACCCCGACATGATCGACGGCATCATCGAGGCCGTCTCCATCCCGGTCATGGCCAAGGCCCGCATCGGCCACTTCGCCGAGGCGCAGGTGCTGCAGTCCCTGGGCGTCGACTACATCGACGAGTCCGAGGTGCTGACCCCGGCCGACTACGAGAACCACATCGACAAGTGGGCCTACACCGTGCCGTTCGTGTGCGGCGCGACCAACCTCGGCGAGGCCCTGCGCCGCATCACCGAGGGTGCGGCGATGATCCGCTCCAAGGGCGAGGCCGGCACCGGCGACGTGTCCAACGCGGTCACCCACATGCGCACGATCCGCCGCGAGATCCGCCGTCTCGGCGCGCTCGCCGACGACGAGCTCTACGTGGCGGCCAAGGAGCTCCAGGCCCCCTACGAGCTCGTCAAGGAGGTCGCCGCCAACGGCAAGCTCCCGGTCGTCCTCTTCACCGCCGGCGGCATCGCGACCCCGGCCGACGCCGCGATGATGATGCAGCTCGGCGCCGAGGGTGTCTTCGTCGGCTCCGGCATCTTCAAGTCCGGCAACCCCGCCCAGCGCGCCGAGGCGATCGTCAAGGCGACCACCTTCCACGACGACCCCGACGTGATCGCCAAGGTCTCCCGCGGTCTCGGCGAGGCGATGGTCGGCATCAACGTCGACGAGCCGGCCCGGTCGATCCAGTTCGCGGAGCGCGGCTGGTGACCACGGTCGGCGTCCTCGCCCTCCAGGGCGACGTCCGCGAGCACCTCGCCGCCCTGGACCGCCTGGGTGTGAAGAGCACGTCCGTACGCCGCCGGGAGGAGCTCGACGCGTGCGACGCTCTCGTCATCCCGGGCGGCGAGTCGACGGCGATGTGGCGCCTGGCTCGTACCTTCGAGCTGCTCGACCCGCTCCGTGAGCGGGTCCGCACAGGGATGCCGGCGCTCGGCACCTGTGCCGGGATGGTGCTCCTGGCCGACCGCCTCCTCGACGCAGCGGTTGGCCAGGAGACCATCGGCGGGCTCGACATGACGGTGCGGCGAAACGCCTTCGGGCGCCAGACCGAGTCGTTCGAGACCGACCTGGAGGTCACCGGGCTGGAGGGCACGGTCCACGGCGTCTTCATCCGCGCGCCGTGGGTCGAGGAGATCGGTGACGGCGTCGAGGTGCTGGCGAGCGTCGAGGGCCACCCCGTCGCCGTACGCCAGAACCAGCTGATGGCGACGAGCTTCCATCCCGAGGTCAACGCCGACGACCGGCTGCACCGGCTGTTCCTGGACACCTGCTGCTGACGGTGGCGGACCGCACGTAGTTAGAATGGGCACCTGCTGCCCTGTGACGACTCCGGTGGCGGCTCGACAAGCAGAGACGACGACGTGGGGCAAAGGACGGTTCAACGATGAGCGGCCACTCAAAGTGGGCAACGACCAAGCACAAGAAGGCGGCGATCGACGCCAAGCGCGGCAAGCTCTTCGCCAAGCTCATCAAGACGATCGAGATCGCGGCCAAGACCGGTGGTCCCGACCCGTCCGGAAACCCGACCCTCTACGACGCCATCCAGAAGGCCAAGAAGCAGTCGGTCCCCAACGACAACATCGACCGCGCGGTCAAGCGTGGCGGTGGGCTCGACGGCGGCGGGGTCAGCTACGACACGATCATGTACGAGGTCTACGGTCCGCAGGGCGTCGCACTCCTGATCGAGTGTCTGACCGACAACCGCAACCGGGCGGCCATGGAGGTCCGCACCGCGGTCACCCGCAACGGCGGCACCATGGCCGACCCGGGCTCGGTCTCGCGCCTCTTCGACCGCAAGGGCGTCGTCGTGGTGGCGAAGGCCCAGGAGGGCAAGGAGGTCTCCGAGGACGACCTGCTCGAGGCCACCCTCGACGCGGGTGCCGAGGACGTCAACGACCTCGGTGAGTCCTTCGAGATCGTCTCCGACCCCTCCGACGTGGTCGCGGTCCGCACCGCGCTCCAGGACGCGGGGATCGACTACGACTCCGCCGAGGTCCAGTTCGTCGCGAGCATGGACATCCCGGTCGCCGACGCCTCGTCGGCCGAGAAGGTCTTCAAGCTCATCGACGCCGTCGACGACCTCGACGACGTGCAGAACGTCTTCTCCAACGCCGACGTCCCCGACGAGGTCATGGAGACCGTCGACGCCTGATCGCTCCGCTGGTCGAGCTGGGGGCCGGGCCGTACGGCGAACCGGCTCATTCTCGGGCCTGATGCTGGGTACCCGGAAGGTCACGAACCGCCATGAGGGCCGGTTCGCACCGGAAGGAGTACACGATGGGATACGGCGTAGGAGCTATTCTGCTCGTCGTCGGACTTGTCCTGGCGTTGGCTGTTCACGTCTCGGTCAGCGGGGTCGATCTGACCATGATCGGCTGGATCCTGGCCGCTGTCGGAGCCTTGGTGCTGATCCTGACCGCGGTGACCCTGAACACCGGCGGTCGGTCACGCACGGTCGCGCGGCGGAGGCACGCCGACGGTACGGAGACCGTCGAGGAGCGACGCACCGACACCCTGTGAGCACGGCGCCTCGATCCCGGGGCCTCCGTGCACGTCGCATCCTCCTGAATGAGGGTGTCGCGAGCCCGGAGGCAGCAGCCGACCGGTAGTCTGCGAACAGACGTTCGACACCCGGCCGGCTCAGTCGTTGTGGAAGAGGTGCTCCAGTGCGCGTGCTTGGGATCGACCCCGGCCTGACCCGGTGCGGGATGGGCGTGGTCGACGGCTCGCTCGGCCGGCCGCTCTCGATGGTGGACGTCGGCGTGATCCGTACCTCCGCCGACCTTCCCGTCTGGGAGCGGCTGGTGAGCATCGAGAAGGGGATCGACGCCTGGATCGAGGAGCACCGTCCCGACGCGGTCGCCATCGAGCGGATCTTCGCGCGCTCGAACGTCTCCACGATCATGGGCACGGCCCAGGCCAGCGGTCTCGCCATGGTCTGTGCCGCCCGGCGCGGCCTCCCGGTCGCCCTGCACACCCCGTCCGAGGTCAAGGCCGCCGTCTCCGGCAACGGCCGCGCCGACAAGACCCAGGTGACCGCGATGGTGACCCGGATCCTGCGGCTCCCGACCCCGCCGAAGCCTGCCGACGCCGCCGACGCGCTCGCGCTGGCCATCACCCACCAGTGGCGCGGAGGCGCCCAGAACCGCATCGAAGCCGCGGTGGCCGCGGCAGGGAAGCGCTCAACAGAAGGGTCACGTAGATGATCGCGTCCGTGCGCGGCAAGGTCGCCGCCGTCAGTCTCTCCACCGCCGTCGTCGAGGTCGGCGGTATCGGCATCGAGCTGCTCTGCACCCCCAACACGCTGGCCACGCTCCGCACCGGCGAGGAGGCGCACCTGCCGACCAGTCTGGTCGTGCGCGAGGACTCGTTGACCCTCTTCGGGTTCACCGACACCGACGAGCGCACGCTCTTCGAGCTCCTCCAGACCGCCTCCGGGGTCGGCCCGAAGCTCGCCCAGGCGATGCTCGCGGTGCTCTCGCCCGACGGCATCCGGCTGGCCATCTCGACCGAGGACGCCAAGACGCTGACCAAGGTCCCCGGCATCGGTCAGAAGGGCGCCCAGCGGGTGATCCTGGAGCTCAAGGACCGGATCGGCGCGCCCGCGGGCACCGCCTCGGCGCCCGCAGCCGCCCAGCCGGACGCCGCACCGTGGCGCGACCAGGTCGCCGAGGCCCTCGTCGGCCTGGGCTACAACGCCCGGGACGCCGACAAGGCGGTCACCGCCATCGAGCCGGAGGCCGGCGACCAGGCCAACATCTCGCTGTTGCTGCGGGCCGCGCTGCGCACTCTTTCGAAGGCATAAGGACGCATGCACGAGGACGACCTGACCGCGGCCGAGGAGGACTCCCGCTTTGATGGGTACAGCTCCTCGCTCACCATCGCCGAGGCCGACGGGGACGACCGGGCGGTCGAGGCCGCGCTGCGCCCCAAGAGCCTCGACGAGCTGATCGGCCAGCAACGCGTCCGGGAACAGCTCAGCCTGGTCCTGGAGGCGGCGAGGCAGCGTGAGCGAGCCCCTGACCACGTACTCCTGTCCGGGCCGCCGGGCCTCGGAAAGACCACCCTCGCGATGATCATCGCCGCCGAGATGTCGGCGCCGCTGCGGATCACCTCGGGCCCCGCGATCACCCACGCCGGCGACCTCGCCGCCATCCTGAGCGGGCTCAACGAGGGCGAGGTGCTCTTCGTCGACGAGATCCACCGGATGAGCCGCCCCGCCGAGGAGATGCTCTACCTGGCGATGGAGGACTTCCGCGTCGACGTCGTCATCGGGAAGGGCCCGGGCGCGACCGCGATCCCGATCGATCTGCCGCCGTTCACGCTCGTCGGCGCGACCACGCGAGCCGGCCTCCTCCCGGGGCCGCTGCGGGACAGGTTCGGCTTCACCGGCCATCTGGAGCTCTACGACCCACAAGACCTCGAGCTGATCGTGCGCCGCTCCGCGGGCCTGCTCGACGTCACTCTCCGCGACGACGGCGCCGCCGAGATCGCGGGCCGCTCCCGCGGCACCCCACGCATCGCCAACCGCCTGCTGCGCCGCGTACGCGACTATGCCCAGGTCAAGGCCGACGGCACGGTCACCCAGCAGGTCGCCCAGAAGGCGCTCGACCTCTACGAGGTCGACCCGCTCGGCCTGGACCGCCTCGACCTGGCCGTCCTCGACGCCCTGTGCCGCCGCTTCGGCGGCGGTCCGGTGGGCATCTCCACCCTCGCCGTCGCGGTGGGGGAGGAGCGCGAGACGGTCGAGGAGGTCGCCGAGCCCTTCCTCGTACGTAGCGGCTTCCTGGCCCGTACGCCGCGGGGCCGCGTCGCGACCCCGGCAGCATGGGAGCACCTCGGGCTGCCGGTGCCGGCCAGCGCCGAGGCGGCGGCTTGGTCCAGGGACACGCTCTGGGATGAGGCCTGATTCACAGTCCCAACCAGGTGCCTGGTTAGACTTGCACGTCGCCGTGCGCTTGCCGGCCACCACTCAGACTGTCGGAGCCGAACCCCCGTGGAATTCCTTCCTTTTATCGTCATCATCGTCCTGTTCTACTTCCTGTTGATCAGGCCGCAGCAGAAGCGTGCGAAGGAGGCTCGAGAGCTCCAGCTCAACCTCCAGCCGGGTGACCGGGTGATGCTGACCGCTGGGCTCTTCGGCACCGTGACCGAGGTCGAGGAGACGACGACCAACATCAAGGTCGAGATCGCCGATGGCGTCGTCATCCAGGTCGTGCGCCAGGCCGTGGCCCAGAAGGTCGCGCCCGCCGGCGACTCCGACGAATCCGACGACGAGGCCGGCGAGGAGACCGAGGTCGAGGCTGCGGCCGACGAGACCTCCGCCGATGCCGAGAACGTCATCGTGGACCTCGACAAGAAGGACTGACCGAACTCATGGCACGCAAGACCGCGCGCCCAGGGCGGACACTCGCACTGCTCTTCCTGGCGATCGCGATCATGTTCGGCGGCATCGCGTTCGCCGGCACCTGGAAGCCCGAGCTGGGCCTCGACCTCCGCGGCGGCACCGAGATCTCGATGACCGCAGAGAACTCCGAGGGCGGTTCGGTCCCGAAGGAGAGCCTCGACGAGGCCAAGGCGATCATCGACCAGCGCGTCAACGGCTCCGGCATCACCGGCGGCCGGGTGACCACCGAGGGCAACGACGTCATCAAGGTCTCCATCCCCGGCACCGGCAAGGTGCAGCAGGAGACCGCCGAGCGCGTCCGCCAGACCGCGAAGCTCCGCTTCCGACTGGTCGCCTGCAGCCCGCAGACGCAGTGTGGCTCCGGCGCCGACGCCGGCGGCTCTATGATCGAGGACCCCTCGACCGGCACCGTCCCCGGCACCTCGCCGCGGGCGCCGTTCGGTGGCGAGACCGCCAGCGCCACCGAGACCGCGAGCGCGTCCGACAAGGCCTCTGACAAGGCCTCGGAGAAGACCGAGCCGAGCGCCAGCCCGTCGGCCTCCGCGAGCGCCGAACCCGAGAAGCAGAACGACAACGCGGTCGTGAAGGTCGACGACGCGGTCAAGTTCATGCGCAACGTCCCGCAGGAGTGGGCGACCGCCTACAACTCCTTCAGCTGCCCGGCCCCGGGCGCCGAGCCCGCCGAGGACATCCCCGGCAAGCCGCTGCTGACCTGCGACAACGACGGCGTTCCCTACCTGCTGACCCCGGCGGTCATCGAGGGCACCGAGATCGACGAGGCCTCCTACGGCATCCCGCAGCAGCAGGCCAACTACGTCGTCACGCTCGACTTCAAGTCCAAGGGCAACAAGGTCTTCGCCGACACCACCGGCGCGATCGCCGGCACCGGCGAGCAGTTCGCGATCGTCCTGGACGCCAAGGTCATCTCCGCTCCGACCGCCGACTCGCGGATCAGCGGCGGTGCCCAGATCAGCGGCGACTTCACCCAGGAGAGCGCCGCCGCGCTGGCCAACAACCTGAAGTACGGCTCGCTGCCGCTCGACTTCCCCGACGACGGCATCCAGACCCGGGTCATCGGCCCGACGCTGGCCGGCAACCAGCTCACCGCCGGCCTGTGGGCCGGTCTCGTCGGTCTGATCCTCGTGGTGATCTACTCGATCCTCTACTACCGAGGCATGAGCATCGTGGTGATCGGATCGCTGGCCGTGGCGGGTGCTGCGACGTACGGCATGATCCTGCTGCTCAGCGAGACCGCGGGCGTCACGCTCGACCTGCCCGGTGTGGCCGGTCTGATCGTCGGTATCGGCATCACCGCCGACTCGTTCATCATCCTCTACGAGAGGATGCGTGACGACATGCGTGAGGGGCGCTCCATGCGGGTGGCCGTCGACACCGCGTGGCCGCGGGCACGAAACACCTGTCTTGCCTCCGACGGCGTCTCGTTCCTGGCCGCGTTCGTGCTCTACGTCTTCGCGACCAACGAGGTCAAGGGCTTCGCGTTCATGCTCGGCCTGACCACGGTCATCGACGTGCTGGTGTTCTTCTGGTTCACCCACCCGATGACCAAGCTCATGGCCGGCTGGGGCTTCTACAACAAGGGCCACGTCCTCTCGGGCATGGACAAGCGTGCGATCGGCATGATGCCCGGCTCGGGCACCACTCTGGCTGGAGGCAAGGCCTGATGAGCAAGTTCTCTTTCTCGCGGCTCGGCAAGGAGCTCTACACCGGCGAGAAGTCGTTCGACTTCGTCGGCAAGCGCAAGATCTGGTACGCCGCGTCGATCGTGCTGCTCGCAGTCATCGTGGGCGGGATGTTCCTCAGGCCGCTCAACCTCGGTATCGACTTCACCGGCGGCACGCGTTACACCGTCTCGGTCGACGGCGCCGACCAGAAGCTGGCCGACGAGCTGCGCGGAGTCATCGGTGAGACCGAGGTCGAGGAGGCCGACAGCGCCACGGTGCGTACTGCCGGCTCCGACTCCATCGTCATCGAGACCGAGGCGATCCCGGACGGGTCCGAGGACGACCAGGCGATGATCAAGGCGATCACCGCGACCGCCGACGTGCCCGAGGACGACGTCTCCCGCACCGGCATCGGACCGAGCTGGGGCGAGCGGGTCGCCACCAAGGCCGGCCTCGCGCTGGGCATCTTCCTGCTGGGCGTGATCGCGTTCATCTGGATCTACTTCAAGGAATGGAAGATGTCGGTCGCGGCCGTCGTGGCCCTGGCGCACGACGTGCTCCTGACCGTGGGCGTCTACGCGATCGTCGGCTTCGAGGTGACGCCCGCGACGGTGACCGGCTTCCTGACGATCCTCGGCTACTCGCTCTACGACACCGTGGTGGTCTTCGACAAGGTCAAGGAGAACACCCGCAACCTGGCCCTGAAGAAGCAGACCTACGCCCAGGCCGCCAACCTGGCGGTCAACCAGACCTTGGTGCGCTCGATCAACACCTCGATCGTCGGTCTGCTGCCGGTCGTCGCGATCCTCTACGTCAGCGCCGTCCAGCTCGGCACGTCCTCGCTCAAGGACATCTCGCTGGTGCTGTTCGTCGGTATGGCCGTCGGCACCTACTCCTCGATCTTCATCGCCACCCCGATGCTGGTGCACCTGAAGTCGGGTGAGAAGGACATCGTCGACGCCGAGAAGCGGGCCGCCGCGCGGATGAAGGAAGCCGACAAGTACGCCGCGGTGCCGGTCTTCGACGAGCGCATGGCCGTCGCCGAGGGCGAGCCGGAGGAGCTCCGCGAGTCGTCCTCCGAGGATCTGCACGAGGCCGGCGTGAGCCGGGGCACCAGCCCCAACAGCTCCGCGCTCGGGCGAGGGCGCAACGTCCCCTCCGCGCACCGCGAGGTGAGCGACAGCGGTGCCGCCGGGCGCCCGCAGCCCAAGCGCGAGTCGAGGTCGAAGCGGAAGTGAGTCTCTCCGAGACGGCCGCCGGCGGCCGGTCGCTCGAGGAGACCCTCGAGCGGCTGGTCGCCGACGTCCCCGACTTCCCGGAGCCGGGCGTCGGGTTCAAGGACATCACCCCGCTGCTCGCCGACCACGCGGGCTTCACCCAGGTGGTCGAGGCGCTCGCCTCCCCGGCGCGCGACTCCGACGGCACCGTCACGGTCACCAAGGTGCTCGGCATGGAGTCGCGAGGCTTCATCCTCGGTGCTCCCGCGGCGCTCCACCTCGGCGTCGGCTTCGTGCCCGTGCGCAAGGCCGGCAAGCTCCCGCGCGAGACCCACGCGGTCTCCTATTCGCTGGAGTACGGCGAGGCCACCCTCGAGATCCACACCGACGCGGTGGCGCCGGGGGAGAGGGTGCTGGTCATCGACGACGTCCTGGCCACCGGCGGCACCGCCGCGGCCACCATCGAGCTCGTCGAGCGTTGCGGCGGCGTCGTCGCCGGGGTTTCGGTGCTGTTGGAGCTCGGCTTTCTCGATCCGCGCAGCAAGTTGCCGGGCACGCAGGTGCACTCGCTGTTGGTCAGTTGACAGGTCCAGTATGCAGGTGCCGTCCTAGCCAATGCTCCGGGTGCGGCCGGTAGACTCTGGTTATGGCAGAGGATCGCATCGTCGCGCAGCCTCGTGCGCACAACATCGAGGCGCGGGAGAGCAGTGGCCCGGCTCCGTCGGGCCGCAGCGTCCGTGCGCGTCTGGCCCGGATCGGCGGACGTGGCGCGCCGGGCAATCCTGTCCTCGAGCCGCTCTTCCGGGCGGTCAGGTCCAACCACCCGAAGGCCGACCTGGCCCTTCTGGAGCGGGCCTACGTCACCGCCGAGCGGCTGCACGGCACCCAGATGCGCAAGAGCGGTGACCCCTACATCACCCACCCGCTCGCGGTGACCACGATTCTCGCCGAGCTCGGCATGACCGAGCCGACCCTGGTCGCGGCCCTGCTGCACGACACCGTCGAGGACACGCCCTACACGCTCAAGGAGCTCACCCGCGACTTCGGCGAGGAGGTCGCCCACCTCGTCGACGGCGTGACCAAGCTCGACAAGGTCACCTACGGCGACTCGGCGCAGGCCGAGACGATCCGCAAGATGGTCGTGGCGATGTCGCGTGACATCCGGGTGCTGGTGATCAAGCTGGCCGACCGCCTGCACAACATGCGTACGCTGCGCTACGTCCCGCAGAAGTCCCAGGAGCGGTCGGCTCGCGAGACGCTCGACATCTACGCGCCGCTGGCCCACCGGCTCGGCATGAACACCATCAAGTTCGAGCTCGAGGACCTCGCCTTCGCGACCCTCTACCCGAAGATGTACGACGAGCTCGTCCGGCTGGTCGCCGACCGCAACCCGTCGCGGGAGAAGTTCCTGGCCCAGGTCATCGACCAGGTCGAGCGCGACCTGCACGACGCCCGGATCAAGGCAACGGTCACCGGGCGCCCGAAGCACTACTACTCGATCTACCAGAAGATGATCGTCGGTGGTAAGGACTTCTCCGACATCAACGACCTGGTCGGCATCCGGATCCTGGTCGAGGACGAGCGCGACTGCTACTCCGTCCTCGGCATCCTGCACTCGCGGTGGAACCCCGTCCTCGGGCGGTTCAAGGACTACATCGCGATGCCGAAGTTCAACATGTACCAGTCGCTGCACACCACTGTGATCGGTCCGCAGGGCAGGCCGGTGGAGCTGCAGATCCGCACCTTCGCGATGCACCGCCGCGCCGAGTTCGGCGTCGCCGCGCACTGGAAGTACAAGGAGGACGGCCGCAACGGTGTCGACACCGACCGGCCGATGGACAACGACATGAGCTGGGTCAAGCAGCTCATGGACTGGCAGTCGGAGGTCAACGACCCCGGCGAGTTCCTGGAGTCGCTGCGCTTCGAGATGAAGCGCACCGAGGTCTACGTCTTCACGCCCAAGGGCGACGTGATCGCCCTGCCCGCCGACGCGACCCCGGTCGACTTCGCCTACGCCGTCCACACCGAGGTCGGCAACAAGACCATCGGTGCCCGGGTCAACGGCCGGCTGGTGCCGCTGGAGTCGACCCTGGAGAGCGGCGACGTCGTCGAGGTCTTCACCTCCAAGTCGCCCAACGCGGGTCCGTCGAAGGACTGGACCTCCTTCGTCAAGTCCAACCGGGCCAAGGCGAAGATCCGGCAGTGGTACACCCGCGAGCGTCGCGACGAGGCCATCGAGAAGGGCCAGGACGCGATCGCCCGCCTCATGCGCAAGGAGGGCCTGCCCCTCAAGCGGCTGATGTCGCGCGAGTCGCTCATGCTCGCCGCCGACCACTTCGACCTCGCCGACGTCGAGGCGCTCTACGCCGCGGTCGGTGAGAGCCACCTCTCCGCTCAGGCGGTCGTGCGCCGTGTCATCGAGGACCACGGCGGCGACGACGGCGCCGCAGAGGACCTCGCCGAGGCCATCAACGTCGGGCGCCGCCGCCACGGCAAGGTCTCCGCCACCAACTCCGACGCCGGGGTGATCGTCAAGGGATCACCCGACGTGTGGGTCAAGCTGGCCAAGTGCTGCACTCCGGTGCCCGGCGACGACATCCTCGGCTTCGTCACCAAGGGCGGGGGAGTCTCGGTCCATCGCACCGACTGCACCAACGCCGCCGAGCTCCGATCCCACCCCGAGCGCCTGCTCGAGGTCGAGTGGGGCTCCACCTCCAACTCGGTGTTCCTGGTCAACATCCAGGTCGAGGCGCTCGACCGGGCCCGGCTCCTCTCGGACATCACGATGGCGCTCTCCGACGCCCACGTGAACATCCTCAGCGCCCAGCTCACCACCACCCGCGACCGCGTCGCGAAGTCCCGGTTCTCCTTCGAGATGGCCGACTCCAAACACCTGGACACCGTCTTGAAGCAGGTACGCACCGTCCCCGGCGTCTTCGACGCCTACCGCGTCACCCAGTAGCCGAGGCGGGGGGGGGGAAGCCCTCCATGGGGACAACAGCGCCGCTTCGTTCGTTATAAGGTAAAGCGAACGCGTCGACTCGGGCGCCTGACAGAGGGAGCACGGCATGTTCACCTGGATCCTCATCATCGGCGGCGTACTTCTCTTCCTGGGCCTCGCCTGGACCACCATCGGCATGGCCCCCAAGGGCGTCGACGCCGAGGACGTACGCAACATCAAGCGCGACAACGCAGCCAGGGGCGACTACTACGGCGGCGCCGGTATGTGACCCAACGCCGAGTCGGCCCGTCATGACGAGCCGACTCGACGAGGGTCAGGAGAAGTCGGCGCTGGCGCGCTTGGCCATCTCCAGGAACTGACGACGGGACTCGAGGTTCTCCTCGAGGCTCTTGATCTTACGGGCGTCACCCGAGGCCTGGGCCTTGTCGAGGTCCTTCTCGACCTGGGCGATGGCGTCCTCGAGCTTGGCGATCATGTCGTCGGCACGCGCGGACTTCTCGGGGTCGGACTTGCGCCACTGGTCGTCCTCGGCGGACTTGATGGCCTGCTCGACCTTGCGCATCGCGCCCTCGAGCTCCTTGATGCGGTCGCGCGGGACCTTGCCGGCCTCGTCCCAGCGGTCGGCGATGTCACGGAAGGAACGCTTGACGCCGTCGAGGTCGTCGCCCTTCTCCAGCTGCGGGAGGAGCGCCTGCGCCTCGGCGAGGAGCCCTTCCTTGACCACGGCGTTCTGGGCGAACTCGGCGTCGAGCGCCGCATTGGCGGCGTCACGAGCACCGAAGAAGACGTCCTGCGCGGCACGGAACTGCTTCCAGAGCTTGTCGTCGACGTCCTTGGGCGCGGGACCGGCGGCCTTCCAGTCGCGCATCAGGTCGCGGTAGCGGCCGGCGGTGGGGCCCCAGTCGGTGGAGGCGGAGAGCTGCTCGGCCTCGGCGATGATCCGCTCCTTGATCACCTTGGCGTCCTCGCGTCGGGCGTTGAGCTCGGCGAAGTGTGCCTTGCGACGGCGCGTGTAGGCCGTACGCGCGGTCGAGAAGCGCCGCCACAGCGCGTCGTCGGACCCGCGGTCGATGCGGGGGAGCGCCTTCCACTGGTCGAGCAGCTCACGCAGCCGGTTGGCACCGTTGCGCCAGTCGTTGCTCTGGGCCAGCTTCTCGGCCTCGGTGACGAGGGCCTCCTTGGCGACCTTCGCCTCGGCCGCCTTCGCGGCCCGCTCGGCCTTGCGCGCCTCGCGCTGGGTGGCGATGACCGGCGCCAGCGCCTCCAGCCGCGCCACCAGCGAGGCCAGGTCGCCGACCGCGTTGGCATCGGTCACCTTCTCGACGACGGTCTTGACCGCCGCGGTCGCCTCGTCGGGCGACGTCTTGCCCGCATGCACCCGCCGCTCGAGCTGCTCGACCTCGAAGGCGAGCTGGTCGAACCGGTTGGTGAAGAAGGCAAGCGCCTCCTCTGGCGTGCCTTCCGGGTATTGCCCCACGGAACGCTCGCCGTCTGCGGTCTTCACGTAGACCGTTCCGTCTTCCTCGACCCGACCCCACTGCTCGCTGGTCACAATGTCCCTACTCTTCGCATGAGGCGCTAACCTCTTATGAAATCTCCCCCGCCGGACACCGTGCTCGTCACAGTCCCGGTCGGCTCAACTTGCAGGTCCCCGTGGTGTCCCGACACACCTCGGGATGCCCATCGTAGTCAGACGCCACGATGCGGCGCTGCACTGTACCGCTGGATAGGGTGTTTCTCGTGTTGATCGCAGGCTTTCCCGCCGGTCCATGGGGCACCAACTGCTACGTCGCTGCCACCGGTCCGGGCACCGAGTGCGTCGTGATCGACCCCGGCAAGGACGCCGCGAAGGGCATCGAGGAGATCGTCCGCGAGCAGCGCCTCAAGCCGGTCGCCGTGCTCCTCACCCACGGCCACGTCGACCACATGTGGTCCGTGACCCCGGTGAGCAGGACGTACGACGCCACCGCATGGATCCACCCCAACGACCGTCACCTCCTCGCCGACCCGCTCCAGGGCATCTCCGCGGAGTCGGCGCAGATGCTGCTCGGCATGCCGGAGGGGACCTACGACTTCGTGGAGCCCGACGACGTCCGCGAGCTGAGCGACGGGCAGGCCATCGACCTGGCCGGGATGAGTTTCCTGATCGACCATACGCCCGGGCATACCGAGGGGTCGGTCACCTTCCGGACTCCTTACCCCGACCACGCCGAGGTCAGTGACGTGATGTTCTCCGGCGACCTGCTCTTCGCGGGCAGTATCGGGCGTACGGACCTTCCCGGCGGTGACCACGCCACGATGCTGCAGTCCCTGACCACCAAGGTGCTGCCTCTCGCCGACGACATCGTGGTGCTCCCCGGCCATGGCGAACAGACCTCGATCGGGCGCGAGCGCGCCACCAACCCGTTTCTTCAGGACCTGATCACCACACCATGAACAAGCCAACACCGCTCTCCGGGTTCCCGGAGTTCCTGCCGAGCCAGCGCACCGTCGAGCGCGAGGTCATCGAGACCTTGAGCCGCACCTTCGAGCTGCACGGCTTCGGCAACATCGAGACCCGCGCCGTCGAGCCGATGGACCAGCTGCTGCGCAAGGGCGACACCTCCAAGGAGGTCTACGTCCTGCGCCGGCTGCAGGAGGACGACAGCAGTCGGGACAAAGGGATGGGGCTCCACTTCGACCTCACCGTCCCCTTCGCCCGCTACGTGCTGGAGAACGCCGGCAAGCTGGAGTTCCCCTTCCGCCGCTACCAGATCCAGAAGGTCTGGCGGGGCGAGCGCCCGCAGGAGGGCCGCTTCCGTGAGTTCGCGCAAGCCGACATCGACATCGTCGGGCGGGACACGCTGCCGTTCCACCACGACGTCGAGGTCGCCCGGGTCATGCTCGAGGCGCTCGGCAAGCTGACCTTCCTCCCCGGGTTCACCCTCCAGGTCAACAACCGCAAGCTGATCCAGGGCTTCTACGCCGGTCTCGGCGCCCCCGACGTCGAGGAGACCATGCGGCTCATCGACAAGCTCGACAAGATGCCGGCCGACGAGGTCGGCAAGCTGCTGGTCTCCGAGGCGGGGCTGACCGACGAGCAGGCCGCCAAGTGCCTCGAGCTCGCCACGATCACGGCCACCGACGACTCCTTCGTGGAGAAGGTCCGTGGCCTCGGTGTCGAGAGCGAGCTGCTCGACGAGGGCCTGTCCGAGCTGGCCACGTTGATCAACGCCACCGCGCCGCTCAACACCGAGTCCGTACGCGTCGTGGCCGATCTCTCCATCGCCCGCGGCCTCGACTACTACACCGGCACTGTCTTCGAGACCCGCTTGGACGGCTACGAGTCCCTGGGCAGCATCTGCTCGGGTGGTCGCTACGACGCGCTCGCCAGCGACGGCAAGACGACCTACCCGGGCGTCGGGATCTCGCTCGGCGTCAGCCGGGTCCTGGTGCCGCTCGTGCAGAAGGGCGTGCTCGACGGGGACCGCAAGGTCCCGAGCACCGTGCTGGTCGCGGTCGCCGACGAGGAGAGCCGGGCGAGCGCCGATGAGGCGGCCCAGGCCCTGCGCGCCCACAATGTTGCCTGCGAGGTCTCGCCCAACGCCGCCAAGTTCGGCAAGCAGATCCGCTTCGCGGAGCGCCGCGGCATCCCGTACGTCCTCTTCGCCACCGAAGGCGGCTACGAGATCAAGGACATCCGCACCGGCGACCAGGTCCCGGCCGACCCGGCGACCTGGACGCCCCAGAACGAGAGCGACCTGAAGCCCCAGGTCGTCGCGAACACCGAGGAGAAGAAGTGATCCGCACCCACGACGCCGGCACCCTGCGTGCCGAGCACGTCGGCCAGACCGTGACCCTCGCCGGCTGGGTAGGCCGCCGACGCGATCACGGCGGGGTCGCGTTCCTCGATCTGCGTGAGACCAGCGGCGTGGTCCAGGTCGTCGTCCGCGACGAGGAGATCGCCCACCACCTTCGCAACGAATACTGCATCAAGGTCACCGGCGAGGTGGTCGCGCGCACCGAGGAGAACCGCAACCCCAACCTCGCCACCGGCGAGATCGAGGTCGTCGCCAAGGACCTCGAGGTCCTCAGTGCTTCGGCAGCTCTCCCGTTCCCGATCGACGACCATGTCGAGGTCGGCGAGGACGTACGCTTCAAGCACCGTTACCTCGACCTGCGCCGCACCGCGCCCGGCAACGCCATCCGCCTGCGCTCGAAGGCCAACAAGGCCGCCCGCGACGTGCTCGCCGGTCACGACTTCGTCGAGATCGAGACCCCGACGCTGACCCGCAGCACTCCCGAGGGTGCCCGTGACTTCCTGGTCCCGGCGCGTCTGCAGCCGGGCTCGTGGTACGCCCTGCCGCAGTCCCCGCAGCTGTTCAAGCAGCTGCTCATGGTCGGCGGCATGGAGCGCTACTACCAGCTCGCCCGCGCCTACCGGGACGAGGACTTCCGCGCCGACCGTCAGCCGGAGTTCACCCAGCTCGACATCGAGATGAGCTTCGTCGAGCAGGACGACGTGATCGCGCTCGGCGAGGAGATCGTCGCCGCGCTGTGGAAGCTGATCGGCTACGACGTACCCCTCCCGCTGCCGCGGATGACCTACGCCGACGCGATGGCGAAGTACGGCTCGGACAAGCCCGACCTGCGCTTCGGCATCGAGATCACCGAGTGCACCGACTACTTCTCCGAGACCACGTTCCGCGTCTTCCAGGCGCCCTACGTCGGTGCCGTGGTGATGCCGGGCGGCGCCAGCCAGCCGCGGCGCCAGCTCGACGGCTGGCAGGACTGGGCCAAGCAGCGTGGCGCCAAGGGCCTGGCGTACGTCCTGGTCCAGGAGGACGGTTCGCTGACCGGCCCGGTCGCCAAGAACCTCTCCGAGACCGAGGCCGCCGGACTGGCGGCCCACGTCGGTGCGAACCCCGGTGACTGCATCTTCTTCGCCGCGGGTACGCCCAAGTCGAGCCGTTCCCTGCTCGGTGCCGCCCGCCTCGAGATCGGCAACCGCCTCGACCTCCGCAAGGACGGCGAGTGGAGCTTCCTGTGGGTCGTCGACGCGCCGTTGCTCGAGCCCGCCTCCGAGGCCGTCGAGTCCGGTGACGTCGCCGTCGGCGCGGGGGAGTGGACCGCGGTCCACCACGCCTTCACCAGCCCGCAGGACGTCGAGGCCTTCGACAAGGACCCCGGCAACGCGGTCGCCTGGGCGTACGACATCGTCTGCAACGGCAACGAGATCGGCGGCGGCTCGATCCGTATCCACCGCGAGGACGTCCAGAAGCGGGTCTTCGACCTGATGGGGATCGGCGAGGAGGAGGCCGAGGAGAAGTTCGGCTTCCTGCTCGAGGCGTTCAAGTTCGGCGCCCCGCCCCACGGCGGCATCGCCTTCGGCTGGGACCGCGTCGTCGCCCTGCTGGCCGGCACCGACTCGATCCGCGACGTCATCGCCTTCCCGAAGACGGGTGCCGGCTACGACCCGCTCACCGCCGCCCCGGCGCCGATCACTCCCGAGCAGCGCAAGGAGGCCGGCGTCGACGCGAAGCCGGCGGCTCCGGCCGCCGCCGAGGCCGAATCGGCGAACTGAGGTCACCTCAGGCAAATCCAACAGAGTCTCCGGGACCGATCCGTCGGTCCCGGAGACTCTTGCCGTTCGGTGCCGAATTGCGAGAAGGCCTCCCGATCCGACGTATCACTGGATGAAATCGGATCGTTACCGGTCAGGGGTCCATCCGGGCAAAGGGATCACATAGAGTTCCCTCCGTCGACCTCGTGGGTCGGACGCTGCCATGCGACGGCGGCACCCACAAAATGACGACTAGACAGAGGAACCATGAGCGAATCGGCCACCGTGTTCGAAGGTGAAGAACTCTCGGGTGGATCGACACCTCCCGCCGCGCCGGGAGAGGCGAAGGCGATCGCCGGCAAGTCGCCGATGAAGCTGGCGATGATGCGGCTCCGCAAGGACAAGCTGACGATGGTGTCGCTGACCGTCGTCGTCCTCGTGGTCGTTGCCGCGATCCTGGCCCCGCTTCTCGTCAAGATGGGCGTGCTGGACCCGTTCAGCTACAACCAGGATCTGCTCGATGCAAACACGATCCCCGAGGGCGGCTGGAGTGGCGCGAGCGCCTCCCACCCGCTGGGCGTGGAGCCCGGCACCGGCCGCGACGCGATGTCGCGGTTCTGGTACGGGATCACCTTCTCGCTGATGATCGCGCTGACCGCCGCGATCCTCTCGGTGGTCATCGGCGCGGTGATCGGGATCATCGCCGGCTTCAGCGGTGGCTGGATGGACGCGATCCTGAGCCGATTCACCGACCTCACCCTCTCCTTCCCCTCGACGCTGATGCTGCTGGCGCTCTCGGCTCTCGGTCTCGAGCTCGTGCAGCAGGTGACGGGACTGGACAACGGACCACTGGCCCAGGGGATCTACTGCACCGTGGTGCTCGCGATCTTCGGCTGGACCAGCACCGCCCGGGTGGTCCGGGGCCAGGTGCTCTCGATCAAGCAACGAGAGTTCGTCGAGGCCGCGATCGTGCTGGGTGCCTCCAAGCCGCGGATCTACTTCAAGGAGATCCTGCCGAACCTGTGGGCGCCGCTGCTGGTCCTGGTCACCCTGATGATGCCCGCCTACATCTCGGCGGAGGCCGCGCTGAGCTACCTCCAGGTCAGCGTCAAGCCCCCGACTCCCACGCTCGGTAACGTCCTCGCGGACTCCCTGAAGTACGCGCAGGTCGACCCGTTCTACTTCTTCATGCCCGCGATCCTGATCGCGACCATCGTGATCTCGTTCAACCTTCTCGGGGACGGGTTGCGAGACGCCCTTGACCCCAAGGGTGACAGGTGAGCCTCGGGGCTCCGAACACACACAGGTGACCCGCCCGGGGCACCGTCACGGCGTCAGCTGTCAGAGGCTGACGGCGACCACACCAAGGAGAAACGAATGCTCAAGAAGCGAGCTAAGTACGTAGCGGTCAGCGCCGCTGGCGTGCTCGGCCTTTCGCTGGGCCTGGCCGCCTGTGGCGGCGGGGACGGCGGTGGCTCGAGCTCCGGGAAGACGCTGACCATCGTCGCCGAGGACCCGATCGACCACCTGGACCCGCAGCGCATCTACGTCGGTGAGACCATCTCGCACACCACGCGTCTGGTCTACCGGAAGCTGCTCTCGAACCCGTCGTCGACCGACCCCAAGGTTTCGAGCAAGCCGATCCCTGACCTGGCGACCGACGAGGGCACCTCGGCCGACGGCGCCAAGACCTGGTCGTTCACCATCAAGGACGGCGTGAAGTGGGAGGACGGCTCCGACATCACGTGTGAGGACTTCGCCTACGGCGCCTCGCGTAACTTCGCCGCCGACGAGCTCACCGGTGGTCCGGGCTTCTACCTGACCTCGAAGCTCGCCCTCAAGGGCGAGTACCCCGGTCCCTACGCTGCGACCCCGGAGCAGCAGGCCGACTTCGACCAGGCGGTGACTTGCGACGGCAAGACCATCACCTACAAGTTCAAGACGCCGTGGCCCGACTTCCCGCTGGCGATCTCGTCGCTGCACATGATGGACCCCTACAAGAAGTCCTTCGACAAGGGTGCCAAGAACGACGACAAGATCTTCTCCAACGGCCCCTACAAGGTCGAGTCGTGGAACGCCCAGAAGGGCGGCACCCTGGTGCGCAACGACGAGTACGACCCCGAGACCGACGACAAGTCGCTCCGTGAGGCGAAGCCGGACAAGATCGTCTTCAAGTTCGGTGAGAAGGCGTCGACGATCTACGAGAAGCTCTTCTCCGACAGCCCCGACTCGCAGGCGACCATCGTCAGCGGCTCGCGCGTCCCGCCGGAGTTCTTCCCGCGTCTCACCGAGGCTGGTGTCAAGGACCGCTACGTCCAGGTCCAGTCGCCCTACGTCGACTACCTGGTGCCGAACCAGAACCAGATGAAGGACCCGAACGTTCGCAAGGCGCTGGCCGTTGCGACCGACGTCGAGTCCTGGATCGCCGCCGGCGGTGGCGAGAAGGCCTACACCCCGGCCGACTCGGTCGTGAACCCGGCCGTCCCGGGCTACGTGCCCAACCCGGCTTACAAGGACCGTAACCTCAAGGGCGACCCGGCCGCGGCGAAGAAGATCCTGACCGACGCCGGTGTCAAGACGCCGTACCCGATCACCTTCACCTACCCCCAGAGCGACACCCTCGACAAGCAGGCTGCTGCGCTGGTCGAGGGCTGGGAGGCCGCCGGCTTCAAGGTCACCCTGGACCCGCTGGGCGACGTCTACTACTCCAACATCCAGAAGCCGTCCAACAAGGCCGACGTGATGTGGGGCGGTTGGGGTGCCGACTGGGGCTCCGCGATGACCGTCACCGCCGCGCTGTTCGACAGCCGTCAGATCGAGAAGACCACCAACGGTCAGAACTACGGTAACTACAGCAACCCTGCGGTCGACAAGCTGTTCGACCAGGCCGCCAACTCCGCCACCATCGAGGAGCAGAACAAGTTCCTCCAGGAGGCAGACGCGGTCATGGGTGAGGACGTCGCCTACATCCCGCTGGAGATCGCGACCTTCAACTGGGTTCGCGGCTCCAAGGTGAAGGACTTCGTCACCACCGACGCCTCCTCGTCCTACCCGGACCTGGCGAGCATCGACGTCGAGGACTGATCCTTCAGCTCCGCAACACCGTTGGGACGGCGTGATCCGTCCTGACCTTGGAGGCGGGGCTCGCCAGAGCCCCGCCTCCAACCATGTACCTGGACACGATTCCCCCCGGACGACACCCCAAGACGGTGGTCCGGCCGATCACAATGAAGGTGAGACCCACCGATGGTCGCCTACATCATCCGGCGCGTGATCGTCGGTTTGCTCATGCTGGTGGCGATGAGCTTCATCGTCTTCGCACTGTTCATGAAGAACCCGGTCGACCCGGCGCAGTTCTCGTGTGGCAAGAACTGCCCTCCCGAGCGCATCGAGGAGACCCGTCAGGCCCTCGGCTATGACCAGCCGCTGGTCGTGCAGTGGGGCAGCTTCCTCAAGGGCGTGGCCGTCGGCCGCGAGTACCCCGCCGACGAGAAGATGCGCGAGGCCAACCCCGAGCTGGTCACCGAGTGTGCCGCCCCGTGCCTGGGCTATTCCCAGCAGCTGCAGATGACCGTCAACGACGAGATCGCGGAGGCCGCGCCGATCTCGATCTCCATCGCGTTGGTCGCGGTCGTCATCTGGGTCGTCTTCGGTGTGCTGTTCGGAGTGCTCGCCGCCGTCGTCAAGGGCTCGCTCCTCGACCGCGGCGTCGTCGGAGGAACGCTGGCGCTCTACGCGTTCCCCACGTTCTTCGTCGGCGCACTGCTGATCAACTTCGTCGCCATCAAGTGGGGGATCTTCCCAGCACCAGGTTATGTACCCATCGCCGAAGGCGGCGTCGGGCAGTGGCTGCTCCAGCTGCTGCTCCCCGGGTTCACGCTCGCGGTGGTCTACATGGCCGGCTACGTACGCATGACTCGAGCCTTCGTCCTCGAGTCGATGAGCGAGGACTACATCCGCACCGCGAGGTCCAAGGGTGTCAAGGGTCCGAAGGTGCTCTTCAAGCACGCCCTGCGCGCCGCTCTGACCCCGCTGGTGACCATGTTCGGCCTCGACTTCGCCGCCGTCCTGGGTGGCGCGATCATCACCGAGGATGTCTTCAACTACTACGGCCTCGGGAAGCTCGCGGTGACCGCGAACGAGACCTTCGACCTGCCCACGATCGTGGGGCTGGTGCTTCTCCTCGGCGCCCTGGTGATCATCGCGAACATCATCGTCGACATCCTCTACGCCTTCATCGACCCGCGCGTGCGCGTCGCCTGACCCGGGAGCTGATCCATGACTGACCTCTCCAAGACGCCCGGGACAACGCCGGCCAAGGACGGCGCGTTCCTCTCGGTGCGGGACCTGAAGGTCCACTTCTCCACCTCCGACGGCATCGTCAAGGCGACCGACGGCCTCTCCTTCGACCTCGAGCGCGGCAAGACGCTCGGCATCGTCGGCGAGTCCGGCTCCGGCAAGTCGGTCTCCAGCTCGGCGATCATGGGGCTGCACCGCGGCACCAACGCCAAGCTCAGCGGCGAGATCCTGCTCGAAGGGGTCGACCTGCTCAAGGTGAGCAACGAGGAGATGCGCAGGCGCCGCGGCCGCGACGTGGCGATGATCTTCCAGGACCCGCTCTCCGCGATGCACCCCTACTACACGGTGGGCAACCAGATCATGGAGGCCTACCAGGTCCACAACGACGTGAGCAAGAAGGAGGCGCGCAAGCGCGCCATCGAGATGCTCGACCGTGTCGGCATCCCGCAGCCCGACCGTCGCGTGGACGACTACCCGCACCAGTTCTCCGGCGGTATGCGCCAGCGCGCGATGATCGCGATGGGGCTGATCAACAACCCCAGCCTGCTCATCGCAGACGAGCCGACCACGGCTCTCGACGTGACCGTCCAGGCGCAGATCCTCGACCTGCTCCAAGACCTGCAGCGCGACTTCGACGCGGCGATCATCATCATCACCCACGACCTCGGCGTCGTGGCGGAGATGGCTGACGACGTACTCGTGATGTATGCCGGCCGTGCGGTCGAGTACGGCCCGGGCAAGGAGATCCTGACCAACCCGGAGATGCCCTACACCTGGGGTCTGCTCTCCAGCGTGCCGGATCTGACCGCGTCGACCGAGGCGAAGCTCATCCCGATCCGGGGCAACCCGCCGTCGCTGCTGAACCCGCCGCCGGGATGCGCTTTCGAGCCGCGCTGCGACCACGTCGCGAAGGTCGGCGGTGACCTGTGCCGGACGACCCTGCCCGAGCTCACCCCCGCCAACAGCGGTGGCAACCACGTCAAGCGTTGCCACATCAAGAACGCCGATGAGGTCTACGAGGCAGAGATCCTGCCCGAGATCGCCCCTGACCTGGTGGAGGACTGATGAGCGACACCACGACTGCCACCGCGGCCTCGGTCGCGCCGGCGAGCACGCAGACCGTGCTCTCGGTCGAGAACCTGAAGATGCACTTCCCGGTCAAGGGCAGCGGCGTGATCCGGCGTACGGTCGGCCACGTCAAGGCCGTGGACGGGGTCTCCTTCGAGGTCGCCAAGGGCACCGCCCTCGGCCTCGTCGGTGAGTCGGGTTGTGGCAAGTCCACCACCGGTCGGATGGTCACGCGGCTCTACAAGCCCACCGAAGGCAAGATCGACTTCGAGGGCACCGACATCGCCAACTACACGGGTCGCCAGCTGCACCCGATGCGGCGCGAGATCCAGATGATCTTCCAAGACCCGTCGACGTCGCTGAACCCGCGGCACACGGTCGGATCGATCATCGGCGCGCCGCTGCGGATCCACAAGATGGTGCCGAAGGACAAGGTGCTCAGCCGGGTCCAGGAGCTGCTCGAGATCGTCGGCCTCAACCCCGAGCACTACAACCGCTACCCGCACGAGTTCTCCGGCGGCCAGCGCCAGCGCATCGGCATCGCCCGGGCGCTGACTCTGCAGCCGAAGCTGCTCGTCGCCGACGAGCCGGTCTCCGCGCTCGACGTGTCGATCCAGGCCCAGGTGATCAACCTTCTGCAGGACCTGCAGAAGGAGTTCGACATCTCCTTCCTGTTCATCGCTCACGACCTTGCCATCGTTCGTCACTTCTGTCCCGAGGTCGCGGTGATGTACCTGGGCAAGATCGTGGAGATCGGCGACCGAGAGTCGATCTACGAGCGGGCCCACCACCCCTACACGCAGGCGCTGCTCTCGGCGGTGCCCGACGTGAAGCAGGCCGCGATCGGCGGCCGCCGCGAGCGGATCCGGCTGGAGGGTGATGTACCTTCGCCGATCAACCCGCCCTCGGGCTGCCACTTCCGCACCCGCTGCGCCATCGCCAAGGACATCTGCGCCGTGGTCGAGCCGCCGCTGCTGCAGATCGGCAAGAAGCACAAGGTGGCCTGCCACTTCCCGGGCGAGATCCACCAGCACCCGGAGAAGCCGGTCACGGCGCCGCTCCTGGGCGTGGACGAGTTCGGTGCCCCTGACCCGGGCGCCAGCCCGGCCGACGTCCCGGGCGAGGGCCCAGGCTACGCCGAAACGTGGTACGACCTGGCGAACAACTCGCGAGGTCGCGCCTGAGGATCTTCCGCGTCTCAGCAGTATTACGAAAGACCGTCCGCAGCCATTGGC
>NZ_JBHVKJ010000072.1:0-24627 GCF_042798275.1 Nocardioides sp. NPDC057767
CAGCGCCTCGAAGAACCGAACCTTCAACTCCGCAGACAACACGATCCCCGCAACTCCTGAAACTCAGGGTGTTGCGGGGATCGCTAGAGCCCGTCTCCCGGACGGCCCCAACGACCTCAGTTCAGAGCTTCAGCTCAGAACACGGTGGTGAGCAGCAGGTTCGGCGAACCGGTGCCCGGGTTGGTGACCACGTCGGGGATGGCGGCGCCGGTCAGGCCCGTGGCGACGTCGGCCGGGGTGGCCGAGGGGTTCGCCTCGAGGAAGAGCGCGGCGGCGCCGGCGACGTGGGGGGTCGCCATCGACGTACCGGAGATGGTGTTGGTCGAGCCGTCGTTCCAGGCCGAGGTGATGTCGACGCCCGGGGCGAACAGGTCGAGGCACTCACCGGTGTTGGAGAAGTCGGCGGCGGCGTCGGTGTCGTCGGTGGCACCGACGGTGATCGCCTCCGGAACGGCAGCCGGCGAGGAGCCGCAGGCGTCGGCGCTCTCGTTGCCGGCGGCCACGGCGTAGGTGACACCGTCGGCGATCGAGGCCTGGACGGCCGCGTCGAGAGCGGGGTCGTTGCCGCCACCGAGCGACATGTTGGCGACGGCCGGGCCGTCGGTGTGGTTCTCGGTGACCCACTCGATGCCGGCGACGACACCCTCGGTGGTGCCGGAGCCCTGGTCGTCGAGGACACGGACCGGAACGATCGTGGCCTCCTTGGCGACGCCGTAGGTGGTGCCGGCGACGGTGCCCGCGACGTGGGTGCCGTGGCCGTTGCCGTCGCTCGGGTCGCTGTCGCCGTCGACTGCGTCGAAGCCCTCACCGATCCGGCCGCTGAACTCCGAGTGGTCGGTTGCCACACCGGTGTCGATGATGTAGGCGGTCACGCCGGCACCGGTCTGCTCGTAGTGGTAGTTCTTGTCGAGCGGCAGCGCGGCCTGGTCGATGCGGTCGAGGCCCCAGGTCGGGTCCGCCTGGTCGCCCTGGGTGGTGTAGCGGTGGTTGGCCTGCACATAGGCGACGTCCGGGTTGTCCCGGACCTCGGCGAGTGCGTCCTTGTCGAGCGAGGCCGAGAAGCCGTTGAACGCGGTGTTGAAGACCTCCCGTACGTCGCCACCGGCGTCGCGAGCGTCGCTGCGGACCGACTTGGCCTCGGACTTCGCGAGGTCGCTGCCGCCCTGCTTCTTCATCACCACGATGTACTGACCCTCGATCGCGGTCGAGGCGTCCGCGCCGCGCAGCGGCGCCGGACTGTCCGCGGCACCTGCCGGGACGGTGAAGGCGATCGCCGAGGCTGCTGCTCCCACAGCCACGGCGGAGATGACTGCCGGTGCCTTGAAGGCCCGGTTCCTGATGGTTCGGAACACGTTCTGACTCCCGTCATCGTACGGCCCTGTAGGACCGAGACGAACGCCCTGCGCCCTCCCTGTGGCCGCAGCCCGAAGCGTTCGGCCAACCACGTAATCACGTTACGCGGAACGCGTAACGACCCAACTCTTCGCATTGCAGCGACGTGCAGACAGCGGAGGTGAACACCTGTAAACAGTCCATAAACAGGGCAGGAAAGGGGCCCTTTCAACAGCACACCAGGCCGCCCGCGTTACGCGAGCGACCCGGCGTGATCGGAGATCGGTGAGGATCAGGCGATGGAGGTGTCGTCGATCAGGAAGCTGGTCCCGAGCGAGGAGTCCTCGGTGCCGGTGAACGTCAGCGTGACGGTGCTACCGGCGTAGGCGCCCAGGGAGAACGACTTCAACGAGTACGAGGAGCTCGCGTTCAGGTTGGAGTAGGTCGCCAGGGTCGTGGAGCCGATCTTGACGGTCAGCTTGTCGTAGGCCGTCGAGGTGGTCGTCTCGTCGGTGATCACCCTCAGGTAGAACGACAGCGTCTTGCCGGTCGTGGGCAGCGTCACCGACTGGGAGAGCGTGTCGGTGTGGGTCGAGCCGTAGCCGTTCAGCCACGCCTTGTAGGAGCCCGTGCGCGCCGGGGCGGAGCTGGAGTTGTCGATCACGCCCGAGGAGGAGCTCCAGCCGGTCGCACCCGACTCGAAGCCCGGGTTGACCAGCAGGTTGCCGGTGCTCGGCGGGTCCGTCGGGTTGGTGCCACCGCTCCACAGGGAGTAGAGGAGGCGGTTGGGCGAACCGGTGCCCGGGTTGGTGACCACGCCGGTGGTGGCGTTGGACACGATCGCCGAGGAGACCGAGGAGGGAGAGGCCGTCGGGTTCGCCTGCAGGTAGAGGGCAGCCACACCGGCGACGTGCGGGGTCGCCATCGACGTACCGGAGATGGTGTTGGTCGCGGTGTTGGAGGTGTGCCACGCCGAGGTGATCGAGGAGCCCGGCGCGAACAGGTCGAGGCAGGAGCCGATGTTGGAGAAGCTCGACCGGGCATCGGTGTTGGTGGTCGAGCCGACGGTCAGCGCACCCGCGACGCGGGCGGGTGAGCCGTTGCACGCGTTGGCGCCGGAGTCGTTGCCCGCTGCCACGGCGTAGGTGACACCGTCGGCGATCGAGTTGGAGACCGCGGAGTCGAGGGTCGAGGAGACCCCACCGCCGAGCGACATGTTGGCGACCGCGGGACCGGAGGTGTGGTTGGAGGTCACCCAGTTCACACCGGCGATCACCCCGGCGGTCGTGCCGGAGCCGGAGGCGTCGAGCACGCGGACGGGCACGAGCGTGACGTTCTTGGCCACGCCGTAGGTCGATCCGCCGACGGTGCCGGCCACGTGGGTGCCGTGACCGTTCTCGTCCTCGGTGCTGGACCCGATCGCGGTGTAGCCGGAGGTCACCCGGCCTCCGAAGTCGGCGTGCGCGGAGCGGATGCCGGTGTCGATGATGTAGGCCTTCACCCCCGTGCCGGTGTAGTCGTAGTGGTAGTTCGAGTTCAGCGGCAGGTTGCGCTGGTCGATCCGGTTGAGACCCCAGGTGGGGTTGGCCTGGTCGCCGCTGGCCTTCACGACCTGGTTGGCCTCGACGTAGTCGACATCGGGGTCGCTGCGGAGAGCGTCGAGCGCGTCGGCGTCGAGCGTGGCGGAGAATCCGGTGATCGCCTTGTCGTAGGCGTACTTCACCGAGCCGCCCTTCTCCTTGGCGAGCGCCCGGGCATCGGCTGCGTTGGCCTTGGCCTCCGCGCCGTTGCCCTTCATCACGACGATGTAGGAGTTGTCGATGGCCGTCGACTTCTCGGCACCGATCAGCGGTGCCGGGCTGTCGGCTGCGCCGGCGGGGCCGGACATCGCCAGGATGGTGCCGGCAGCACCGACAGCGGTCACCGCCGCTGCCGCGAGTGCGCCGAGGCGCTGGATTCTGTGGGGTCGGTTCACGATTACTGCCTCCGTCGTCAAGCAGCCTCGGGATGAGGGCTGCAAGGGATCGCGGATGCCCTGTAGGGCAACCGGGAGGGAACGTAATCGAGTTTAATTTCGATGAAACGCGACATCTTTTCGCACTGCAGCAACCTGCAGGCGATCGCGCGAGCGGAGGTCCTGAAGTGGTCCGGACCGGTCTAGACCGGTGCGCCGCGAGCGGCCCGAGATTCCGAGCAGCACACCCACCGCCAGCAGCGCCGCGATCATCGAGGAGCCGCCGTAGGAGATCAGCGGCAGCGGCACGCCGGTGACCGGCATGATGCCCAGGCACATGCCGATGTTCTGGAAGCTCTGGATACCCAGCCAGCACACGATCCCGGCGGCGGCCACCCGCCCGAAGAGGTCGTCGGTGCGGGCCGCGATCCGTAGCCCACGCCACAGCACGACACCGATCAGCCCGATCACCAGCAGCGAGCCGACCAGCCCGAGCTCCTCCCCCACCACCGTGAAGATGAAGTCGGTGTGCTGCTCGGGGACGAAGCCCGCGCGGGCCTGCGAACCCTGGAACAGGCCCTGGCCGAAGATGCCGCCGTCACCGATCGCGATCCGCGCCTGCTGCACGTTGTATCCGGCGCCGCGAGGGTCCAGCGAGGGATCGGTGAAGGCCATGAAACGGTTGATCTGATACTGCTTCAGCACGCCGGTCGCGACGACGGTCGTGGCACCTGCCACGCCGGTCAGCGCCAGTAGGGAGAGCCACCGTCGTGGTGTGCCCGCGGCGGCGAGCACACAGAAGACCGTCACCCCGAGCACCAGCGTGGTGCCGAGGTCGGGCTGGAGCAGGACGAGCACGATCGGCACCGCCGCGACCAGGATCATCGCGACGACGTCGCCCAGCGAGACCCGCGCCTGCCACCGGCCCTCGCTGCGCTCGGCGAGCACCAGCGCCATCGCGACGACCACGGCCAGCTTGGCCAGCTCGGAGGGTTGGACCTGCACCGGCCCGAGGTTCACCCAGGACTTCGACCCGTTGACCGTCGAGCCCATCACCAGGACGAGGATCAGCCCGATCACCGCGGCCACGTAGACCACCGGCGTCAGCAGGCGGACCCAGCGGTGGTTGGTGGCGACCACACCCACCATGAGCACCAGCCCCGCGGCGACGTTGATCACCTGTTTGCGCAGGTAGGCGGTGGTGTCGCCGCCGGTGATCGCGTCCCGGTGGATGGTCGCGGACCAGACCAGCAGCACCGACAGCGACACCAGGACCAGCACCGCGCCGAGGAGGACCAGATCGATGCGGCGTACGAAGGCCATCACGTCGTTCTTCATGATTCAGTCCTTGGGGGCGGCGATCGAGCCGTCGGCACCGAAGACCGGCAGGTTCCTCGGCGGGTCGATGCCCCTGATCGCGGCCTTGTCGGGCCGGACCACGGCGCCACCCTCCTCGATCCCGTAGAGCGACTCCCACAGCTTGCGTACGGAATCACCCACCGACCCGGAGCCGGTGCCACCTTGGGAGATGGTCATGATGATGACGTACTTCTTGTTGTACGTCGCCACCCAGCCGGTCGTCTGCTTGCCGGTGACCTCGGCGGTGCCGGTCTTGCCGCGCACCTTCACCTCGTCGAGCGGGAATCCGCCGAACTTCCAGGCCAGGGTGCCGGTGCGGGTGGTGCCGAGCAGCGCGTCGTTGACGTAGTCGATGCTCTTGGCGGACATCTTGACCCTGCCCGCGACCTTCGGGTCGATCTTCTCGACGACGGTGCCGTCGCCGCTGACGACCGCCTTCCCGATCCTCGGCTCATAGAGGGTGCCGCCGTTGGCGAGGGACGCATAGGCGCGGGCCAGCTGGATCGGGGTGACCATCGTGTCGCCCTGGCCGATCGAGAAGTTCACCGCGTCGCCGGTGCGGTAGTAGTTGCCCTCGATGCAGAACTCGTGGGCGAACAGCTGCAGGAAGGAGGACGGTGCGTTCTTCTTCTCGTCCATCCGGCAGTAGTAGCCCTTCATGGCCTGGTAGTACTCGGCCTTCCACTTCCGGTCCGCGATCCGGCCCGCCGACTCCCCGGGCAGGTCGATGCCGGTGCGCTTGCCGAAACCGAACGCCTTGGCGGTCTCGACCAGCGGGTCCCTGGCGTTGACGTTCGCCGGGTTCGAGCCGTACTTCATCCAGTAGTCGACGGCGACCCGGTAGAAGAACGTGTTGCAGGAGACCTGAAGCGCCTGGGCGAAGTCGATGTAGCCGTAGGGCGCCGACTCGTAGTTCTTGAACACACGGTTGCCCACCTGGAGCCCGCTGGAGCAGTCGAGGCGGCTGTCGCGGTTGTAGCCGTTGTTGAGCGCGCCGACCGTCATGAACGGCTTCCACGTCGAACCGGGCGCGAACTGGCCCTGCGTCGCCCGGGGCAGCAGCGGGTAGCCCGCCTTCTCGGAGTAGAGCCGGTCGAGCTGCTTCTGGGTGATCCCGCCGACCCACTCCTCGGGGTCGTACGTCGGCTGGTTCGCCATCGCGACCAGCCGGCCCGTCTGCGCCTCCATGATCACGACCGAGCCGGAGTCGGCCTCGAAGTTGCGGCCGGTGATCTTGTCGAAGGTGCCGCGCGCGGTCTCGATCGACTCGGCCAGCAGCTTCTCGGCGCGACCCTGCACCTTGGCGTCGATGCTGGTCACCAGCGTGTCGCCGGGCTGGGAGGCGACCGAGTCTCCGCGGCCGATCTCACGACCGATGGAGTCGACGGTGACGGTGTCGTAGCCGGGCATGCCGCGCAGCCACTGGTCGTACTCCTTCTCGACCCCGGACCGCCCCACCATCGAGGTGTTGTTGAGCGACTCGTCGCCACGCTCCCTGGCGTTGTCGTTCTCGTCCTCGGTGATCGGGGACAGGTAGCCGAGCACGCCGGCGGCGTTGATGCCGTAGGGGCTCGGGTAGGAGCGCAGCGTCTGCTTCTCGGCGACCACTCCGGGGAAGTCCTCGGGCTGCTCGAGGATGCGCAGTGCGGTCGACTCGGAGACGTCGGTGGCGATCGGCACCGGCTGGTAGCGGGTGCCGGACCAGCTGCCGATCGCCTCGTTCTGCTTCTTCGGGGAGACGTCCACGGCCTTGGCGACGCGCTCCATCAGCGTTTTGCGGTCCTCGTCCTCGAGCCCGTCGAGCACGCTCTGGTCGAGGCTGACCACCCAGGCCGAGCGGTTGGTCACCAACGGCCGGCCCTGGGCGTCGACGATGATCCCGCGCACCGGCTGGCGCACGATCTCCCGCTTGGACTGGGAGGCCGCAGCCGCCTGGTAGGCGTCGCCGTGGCGCACCTGCAGGTAGAAGAGCCTGACCCCGAGCGTGGCCAGGAGCGAGAAGACGAGCGCCTGGATCACGATCAGTCGCAGACGGCTCACCTGGGCGGTGGAGAGTCGGGTCCGAGCCATCTCAGAGGTCCCCCTTGCCCAGCAGCCACAGCATCGCCGGGATCACCAGCGGCGCCAGCAGCAGGTCGTAGGCCACGCTGATCGCCACGGTCGGCAGCAGCGTCAGCGGCGCCTCACCGAGGATCAGGCCGCTGACCGCGAAGATGCTGACACCGATGAACGCGCAGGTGGCCACCGTGGCCATCACCGTCAGCACGTTGGGGTGGCCCTGGCCGTTCTCGATGCTGCTCTCGCGTACGCGACCGGCCACGTAGCCGACGATGAGCAGCGCGAGCGCCCACCGTCCGGCGGTGTGGTCGGCGGGAGGCGCCAGATCGAGGAGTACGCCGGCCGCGAACCCGGTCACGAGCGCGGCCTGCCCGCCGCGGGTGAGCGCGACCGCGAGGACGACCAGCAGCGCCAGGTCGGGGGTGATGCCGCGGATCGAGAAGGCCGGCGCGACGCTCAGCTGGAGAACGATGGCGATGATGATCAGCAGGCCGACCAGGACGTTGCGCAGCACTGGTCCAGTGCCCGAGGCCCGGGCTTCCATCTCGCTCACGCCACCACCTCCATAGCGCAAGCGCCAGAATACGGACGCGGTGGCGTGTTGGTTGTCTGGTTCGCTCGCTGACGCTCGCTCATCGCAGCTCTCCTTCCGGCGTGACCACGGCGCGGTCGCTCATGGTGTCGCCCGGCACCACCACACCGACGACGTCGAGCGAGCCGAAGTCGACGTAGGGCTTGATCCGGACCGTCCGCGAGGAGTCGCGGACGCTCGCGAAGGTGTCGGTGACCTCGCCGATCGGCAGGCCGGAGACGTACGGGGCGGCCCGGCCGTCACCCCAGGTGATCACCGTCTCACCCTTGAGCGGGGCGGCGGTCTGGTCGACGAGCTCGAGGGTCAGCAGGCCGGAGTCGGCGCCGCCGGCGACC
This sequence comes from Nocardioides sp. NPDC057767, assembly GCF_042798275.1. NCBI lineage: Bacteria > Bacillati > Actinomycetota > Actinomycetes > Propionibacteriales > Nocardioidaceae > Nocardioides > Nocardioides sp. NPDC057767. The sequence continues at coordinate 7,631 of NZ_JBHVKJ010000072.1, forward strand.
ACGCCGGAGCCCCGGACCGTGCCGACCTGCCCTGACTTCCGGCCGCTGCGGTCGGCACCGCCGACCCGGCCACCGACGACCGAGGCGGCGTCGACGATCAGCAGGACGGTGGCACTGGTCTTGGTCACGCGCAGCACCCGGCCGACCAGGCCGTCGCCGGTCACGACCGACATGTCGGACCTGATCCCGGCGGCGCTGCCGGCATCGATCGTGACGGTGCGGTTGAAGGTCTGGGCGGGGCCGTAGGCGGTGACCCGCGCCGGCACCAGCGCGTAGCCGAGGTCCTCGGCGGCGCGAGTGATCGACTCGTACTCGGCGAGCTTGGCTCGGCCGTACTCGGTGACCTCGACCTGGCGGCGAAGGGTGGCGTTCTCCGCCTCCAGCTTCGCGATCCGGCTGCGGAGGTCGTCACGGCTGTCGAACCACCCCGGGATTCCGGTGAACGGGCGGGCCACCATCGCGGCACCGGTCTCCAGCGGGGAGAGCACCTCGCCGACCGCGGTGCGGGCCGGCTCCAGGACGGGGGTCTGGTCGAGGGTGGCCAGGGTCGCGCAGCACAGGATCAGGGCAATCAGCCAGGAGCGCTTCGGGCCACCGCCGCCGGCGCTCGTCTCCAGGCTGCCTCGGCGGTTGAGCCTCTCCCGCGGCGTACGGACCATGGGTTTGGCGCCCTTGCGCTGTTCCAGCCCCTTGCGCAGACGTTCGCTGGGGCGGGGGCTCAGCAACGACACGTCACCATCTCCTGTTCTCGTTCACCAGGACGGGGCGGAGCACGTCGTAGTCCTCGACGCAGCGGCCGGCACCCATCGCAACCGAGGTCAGCGGGGACTCGGCGACGTGGACGGGCATGCCGGTCTCGTGGCGCAGGCGCTCGTCGAGGCCGCGGAGAAGGGCACCACCGCCGGTGAGCACGATGCCACGATCCATGATGTCCCCGGCCAGCTCGGGCGGCGTCTGGTCGAGCGTGGAGCGGACCGCGTCGAAGATGTCGTGCAGCGGCTCCTCGATCGCCTTGCGCACCTCCGCACTCGAGACCGTCACCGTGCGCGGCAGACCGCTGACCAGATCCCTCCCGCGGATCTCGGCCTCGGGCTCGTTGGGCAGCGGCCAGACCGAGCCGAGGGTCATCTTGACCTCTTCGGCGGTGCGCTCGCCCAGGAGGAGCGCGTGCTCCTTCTTCAGCCAGGTCATGATCGCGTTGTCGAGCTGGTGGCCGGCGGTCCGGATCGACTGGCTCGTCACGATCCCGCCGAGGCTGATCACCGCGACCTCGGTGGTGCCGCCACCGATGTCGACGACCATGTTGCCGGTCGGCATGTGCACCGGCAGCCCGGCACCGATCGCGGCTGCCATCGGCTCCTCGATGATGTTCACCATCCGGGCCCCGGACTGGTAGCCGGCCTCCTTCACCGCACGGATCTCGACCGCGGTGATCCCGGACGGCACACAGATGACCATTCGCGGTTTCGCGAAGTAGCGGCGGCGGTGGACCTGCTGGATGAAGTAGCGAAGCATCTGCTCGGTCGCCTCGAAGTCGGCGATCACGCCGTCCTTCAGCGGCCGCAGAGCGACGATGTCGTCGGGCGTACGTCCCAGCATCTTCTTGGCCTCGTGGCCGACGGCGACCATCTCGCCGGAGAACTTGTTGAGCGCGACCACACTCGGCTCATCGACAAGGACGCCCTTGCCGCGGACGTAGACGAGTGTGTTTGCGGTGCCGAGGTCCACCGCCATGTCACGTCCAATGATGCTCGCCATACGTCCTCGCGTTCCCGGGGCACCGCGTCGGGGATCCGTGTTACAGGATGCGGGCCCTGCCGACGAGGCTACGAAGGTCCGAGCCTCAAACCGGAGAGGCTCGCCGAAACCGCAACGATACGGGGTATGTCCGCGGTAAGTGACCGCGGGATGCCCGTGTCCGCCAGGTGTTGCGGAACGGATCACGGAGGCCCGGGAAAGTCGTCTCGGCAACCATGGACGGGCGACGCCACGGCATCGGACGGATGCGGACGTCAGGCCGTGACGGTCGCACCCCGCAGGGCGTAGTCGGGCAGCCCGGCATCGGTCGCGAACGCCTCGGTGAGGCGCATCATCGCGCGGAAGAGGGGGCCGCTGGCGAAGACGAGGTCGCGCATCCTGATCCGCAGCGCCGAGGACGGCGCCAGGAACGGGCCCGCGTTGCTCCGGCGGGCGACCTTCGACAGTGTCCCCATCCTGCGGTCGTAGGCCGCGAAGGCTGCGGCGTGGTCGCCGCGCGCGGCCGCCAGCTCACCGGCCAGCACATAGGCCCCGACGATCGCCAGGCCGGTGCCGAAGCCGCCGAGGGTGTTGGCGTAGCCGGCGTCACCGAGCAGCGCGACCCGGCCGCGGGTGAAGCTCGTCATCCGGGTCCGGGCCAGAGAGTCGAGATAGAAATCGGGGGCGTTCACCGCCGCCTCGACCATCTCCGGCACGCGCCACCCCATGCCCGCCAGGTTCTGCGCGAGGAACGCCTTCTGGGAGTCGATGTCGCGACGATCGTACGCTGCCCGGTCGGCGCGGAAGACGAAGAACAGCGGCGCCTTCGTGCCGCCCAGCACGGCGTAGCGGCCGGGCTCGTTGTAGCCGTACTGGACCGCCCGCCCGTCCGCCATCTCGGTCACGCCGCCGTCCGAGGGCAGCTCGGCGTCGGCGACGGCGTAGTAGTGGCCGAGCTGCTCGAGGTGGGTCTCCTCGGGGCCGAACCCGAGCGCCCGGACCGCGGAGTGGATGCCGTCGGCGCCGACGACCAGGTCGAAGCGCTCGGCCGGACGCCTCGCGAAGGCCACGGTGACACCGTCAGTGGTCTCGGTGAGGTCGAGGATCTCGTCGCTGAAGACGAAATCGGCGTGCGGCGCGGCGTGGTGGTGCAGGATCCGGGCGAGGTCGCCGCGGCGGATCTCGAGGTCGCCTCCGATGAACTCCCCCGGCATCACCGCCTTGACCCGCTCGTGCGCGTCGATGAGGCGTACGTCGGACTTCGCTGTCTGCGCTGCGACCAGGTCGTCCCACACGCCCATCCGCTCGAGCACGGCCAGATGGGTCGGACCTTTGAAGTCGACCGCCTGACCGCCGGGCCGGATCGCCGGCGCCTTCTCGACGACTGTGACGTCGGCGCCGTTGCGGCCGAGCCACATGGCCAGTGCCGGGCCCGCGATGCTGGCGCCTGAGATGAGTACCTTCATTGCCCCTCCTAATTAGCGTCCCTTGGACGCAATTAAATTAGCGTACGTTGGACGCAATGACAACCGGCGAAGGACTGCGATGAACGACGGCGTGACGGATGCCCTCTGGCCGGCTCCTGCCCCGGCACGGAAGCGCGGCCGACGGCCCAAGCTCTCGGTCGAGGACGTCGTGGCCGCAGGGATCGCGGTCGCCGACGCCGAAGGGGTCGCCGCGGTGACCATGCAGCGGGTCGCCGACGAGCTCGGCGCCGCGAAGATGGCGCTCTACCGCCACGTCCGCGGGAAGACCGAGCTCATCGCGCTCATGCTCGACAGCGCGCTGGGCGAGGCGCCGGAGACCGACGGCGAGAACTGGCGAGAGCACATCGGCGTCTGGACACGCACGCTTCACGAGCGGATGTCGCGCCACCCCTGGACGACCGAGCTCGTCGTGACGCGCACCGTGCCCGGTCCTCGGGAGATGGGCTGGTTCGAGGCCGGCCTGGCCGCGTTGGCGAAGACGCCGCTCACCGGTGCCGAGCGCCTCGACACGCTCGCTCTGCTGAGCAACCAGGTGATCGCCAGCGTGCGCCAGACCACGGCTGCGGCGAATCCGGAGGCATCGCTCGCGGCCGCGATGAGGCCGATCCTGGAGACGCACGCCTCCAGGTTTCCGCACACCGTGGCGGCCTTCTCCGAGGCGGGAGAGTCAGGCGACCAGGACAACGCGCTCGACTACGGGATCGAGCGGATCCTCGACGGGGTCGCCTCGCTGTTGTCGTGGCGGCGATGGCCACCGGATCCGAAATGAGAGATCGTGCCGGTAGGACCTACCGGCGCGATCTCAGGGTCACAGGCGTCTACGCGCCGAACCAGAGCTTGATCTCGCGGTCGGCCGACTCGGGCGAGTCGGAGCCGTGGACGAGGTTCTCGCGGTTGGAGAGGGAGAAGTCGCCGCGGATGGTGCCCGGCGCGGCCTTGCGGCCGTCGGTGGCACCGTTGAGCGCACGGACGACCTCGATCGCCTCGTCGCCCTCGAGAACGGCGGCGACGAGCGGGCCGGAGGTGACGAAGTCGCGCAGCGGCGGGTACCACGGCTGCTCGACGTGCTCGGCGTAGTGCTCGTCGGCCAGACCCGCGTCGATGGTGCGGTGCTCCAGTTTCACGATCGAGAGGCCCTTGGCCTCGTAGCGGGACAGGATCTCCCCCACCAGGCCCCGGCGGACGGCGTCGGGCTTCAGGATCACGAACGTGCGCTGCGTCATGGGGCTGAGCGTATCGGGGCGGGCGGGTCCGGGCACGTTCGGGCCCGCCGGGGCTGCGCCTTCACGGCCTGGGCTGAAACCATGTCGGTGGCATGCGGCAGGATGGCGCCCCGTGACAGCAACTCCATCAGCACCGACCCTCGCAGACTCGATGGCCAGCATCCCGGCCCGCATCGCCGAAGACCTCGGAGTGCGCCCCGCGCAGGTGACCGCCGCGGTCACCCTGCTCGACGAGGGCTCGACGGTGCCGTTCATCGCGCGCTACCGCAAGGAGGTCACCGGAGGCCTCGACGACGCCCAGCTGCGTACGTTGGAGGAGCGCCTCGGCTACCTGCGCGACCTGGAGGAGCGGCGCGCCGCCGTGCTCGCCGAGATCGCGAAGCAGGACAAGCTCACCCCTGAGCTGCAGGCGTCGATCCTGGCCGCCGACACCAAGGCGCGGCTCGAGGACATCTACCTGCCCTTCAAGCCGAAGCGGCGTACGAAGGCGATGATCGCCCGCGAGAACGGGCTCGAACCGCTGGCCGACGCACTGATGGCGGACCCGTCGCTGGACCCGGCCGTCGAGGCGGAGAAGTACCTCGGGGAGCAGGTCCCCGACGCCAAGGCAGCGCTCGACGGCGCCCGCGCGATCCTTGTCGAGCGGTTCGGTGAGGACGCCGACCTGATCGGAACGCTCCGCGAGCGGATGTGGAAGCAGGGCCGCCTGGTCACCCGCGTCCGCGAGGGCCGCGAGAACGACCCGGCCGCGGCGAAGTTCTCCGACTACTTCGACTTCTCGGAGTCCTACGCGTCGTTGCCCTCGCACCGCACCCTCGCCGTGCTCCGCGCGGAGAAGGAGGAGGCGCTCGACGTCACCCTGTCGCCCTACGCCGAGGAGCCGGAGCCGGGCGAGGTGACCGACTACGAGCGCTCGATCGCGGCGCGCTTCGGGATCGTCGACTCCGGCCGTCCGGCCGACAAGTGGCTGGCCGAGACGGTGCGGTGGGCGTGGCGTACGCGGATCCTCTTCCGTCTCGAGCTCGACATGCGCACCCGGATCCGCACCGCCGCCGAGGAGGCCGCGATCGCGGTCTTCGCCGACAACCTGCGCGACCTGCTGCTGGCCGCGCCGGCAGGCACGCGGGCGACGATGGGTCTCGACCCGGGCATCCGCACGGGCGTCAAGGTGGCCGTCGTGGACGCGACCGGCAAGGTCGTCGACACCTCGACGGTCTACCCGCACGAGCCGCGACGCGACTGGGACGGGTCGCTGGCGACGCTCGCGAAGCTGGCCAAGAAGCACTCGGTCGACCTGATCGCGATCGGCAACGGCACCGCCTCGCGCGAGACCGACAAGCTCGCCGCCGACCTGCTGAAGCTGCTCCCGGACCTGAAGATGACCAAGGTGATGGTCTCCGAGGCCGGCGCCTCGGTCTACTCCGCCTCGGCCTACGCCTCCTCCGAGCTGCCGGACCTCGACGTGTCCCTGCGCGGAGCGGTGTCGATCGCCCGCCGCCTGCAGGACCCGCTGGCCGAGCTGGTGAAGATCGAGCCGAAGTCGATCGGCGTCGGGCAATACCAGCACGACCTGCCCGAATACGGACTCTCCAAGTCGCTCGACGCCGTCGTCGAGGACTGTGTGAACGGCGTCGGCGTCGACCTCAACACCGCGTCGGCTCCCCTGCTGCGCCGGGTCTCGGGGATCACCGAGTCGCTCGCCTCGGCGATCGTCGCGCACCGCGACGCCAACGGACCGTTCCGGACCCGTCGCGAGCTCACCAAGGTGGCGCGACTCGGCCCGAAGGCGTTCGAGCAGGCGGCCGGCTTCCTCCGGATCCGCGGCGGCGACGACCCGCTCGACATGTCCGGCGTGCACCCGGAGGCCTATCCGGTGGTCAACCGGATCCTGGACAAGGCGTCGGCGGACATCGGGTCGCTGATCGGCAACACCTCTGCGCTGAAGTCGTTGAAGCCGTCTGAGTTCGTCGACGAGAAGTTCGGTCTGCCGACGGTCACCGACATCCTCGCCGAGCTCGAGAAGCCCGGCCGCGACCCGCGCCCGGAGTTCCGCACGGCCACGTTCTCCGACTCGGTGCACGTGATCGCCGACCTGCGTCCCGGCATGGTCCTGGAAGGCACCGTCACCAACGTGGCCGCCTTCGGCGCCTTCGTCGACATCGGCGTTCACCAGGACGGCCTCGTCCACATCTCCGCGATGTCGGACAAGTTCGTCGAGGACCCGCGCGACGTCGTCCGCTCCGGCGACGTGGTGCGCGTGAAGGTCCTGGAGGTCGACGAGGCCCGCAAGCGGATCTCGCTCACGCTCCGGCTCAACGACGACGCGCCGTCCGGCGCACCCGCGACGGGTGAGTCCGGCTCGGGTCGCCCCGGCGGCCAGCGCGGCCAGGGCAAGGGTGGCCCCAAGGGCGGCGGCAAGGGCGGCGGGCGTCCGGGTGGCAACCGCGGCGGTCAGGGCGGCGGCCGCGGCTCGTCGGCTCCGGCCAACAGCGCCATGGCCGACGCGCTGCGGCGCGCGGGGCTCAGCTGAGCTGACGGTTCCTTCGTCAGGGCTCACCGGCGCGCCGAGGAGCCCGTCCATTCACCGAGTTACCTCGGTGGAGTCGCGCCTCCTTCGTGGAACTCCACGAAGGAGGCGCGCGCTGACCGAGCTACCTCGGTGAGCATTCCGCGGCCCCGAGCCCGGCAGCCCGACGCACCACATCCTCCGGCACCGGCCCGGTCGCATCCTCGGAGGTGACCGGGGCGCCGGCGACGCGGTGGATCGGGATCACGCCGGCCCAGATCCCGGCCTCGATGTCCTCGGGATCGTCGATCGGGCCCTCGGCTCGGGCCTTCATCGACGCCTCCGCGAGCGGGAGGGCGAGCACGGCGGTCGCGGCGAGCTCCTTACGGGTCGCCGGGCGCAGGGTCGCCCAGCGGCCGGGGATCATCTGGTCGACGACCAGCGCGAGCGCGTGCTCACGCTCCTCCGGACCCTCCACCAGGCGAGGGCGGCCGATGACCACGGCCGAGCGGTAGTTCATCGAGTGATGGAACCCGCTGCGCGCCGCGACCAGGCCGTCGAGCTCGGTGATCGTCACGCACACGTCGCGCTCCAGCGCCCGCCCGAGCCAGCCGGCGGCCACCGACCCGTGCAGATAGAGCGAACCGCCCTCGTCCGGGCCGTCCAGATCGAAGCCGTACGCCGTGGGCAGGACGACCGGGTGGACGTCCTCCCCCGACCCGACGGTGACGCCCAGGTGGGCGACGAGAGCATCGCCGAGAAAGGCGTGCAGGCACTCACGGTCGGTGAGGGCGCGGTTCTTCCCGCGGCTGATCCGGGTACGTGGGGTGGGTGACAACGTCATGCTCATGGCACCATCCTGGTAGCGAAGTGGCCTACTTGCACGGGCCAATTCCGATCGACTCTGACAGGCCATTCGAACGATGCTCCCCGTGACACTCGACCGCACCTCCGACGAGCCGCTGCCGGCCCAGCTCGCCGGACAGATCCGCTCCCTGGTGCTGTCCGGCACTCTCGCGAGCGGCGACCGACTGCCCTCGAGCCGCGCACTCGCAGCCGACCTGGGCGTATCCCGCACGGTGACCGAGCAGGCCTACGACCAGCTCACCGCCGAGGGCTGGCTCGAGGCGCGCCGGGGGTCCGGGACGTACGTCACCACGACCCGCCCGCCAGGCGTGAAGCCTCCGCGCTCGGCGCGGGCACTCCCTCGCTCGGCGCGAGCGGACGAGCGAGCTCGCCACTCGACCTCGCTCCGGTCGCCTCGGCCGACGCAGCCGACGTGTCGGCTCGATACCGGCACGCCGTTCTTCGACCCGCGACTGGAGCCGGGATGGCGGCGGGCGTGGCGGGAGGTCTCCGTGGCCGCTCCCCCGCGCGGCTACGACGACCCACGTGGCCTGGTGGAGCTGCGCGAGGCGCTGGCGACGCGACTCGGGCGCACCCGCGGCCTCGAGGTCGACCCGGACGACATCATCGTCACCGCGGGTACGACGGACGGACTCCGCGCGCTCCTTCCCGAGCTGCGGCCGGGGCCGGTGGCGGTGGAGGACCCGGGCTACCGGGCCGCGGCCGAGACGGTGCTCACCTACGGGCGCGAGGTCGTCGACCTGCCCGCCGTGCAGCGGGTCGACGACCTGGGAGATGCGGTCGCTGCGTACGTCACTCCGGCGCACCAGCACCCCCTGGGACGGGTCATGCCGGCCGCCGACCGGCTGAGCCTGCTGGAGGCTGCCCGGCGGGCGGACGCCGTGGTGATCGAGGACGACTACGACTCGGAGTTCCGCTACGACGTCGCTCCGGTGCCCGCGATGGCGACGCTGGACCGCGACCGGGTGGTCTATCTCGGCACCGCGGCGAAGTCGGTGGTCCCGACCCTTCGCCTGGGCTGGCTGGTGGCGCCGCCCGATCTGCACGAGCTGATCCTGCGCCGCCGCACCATCACCCACGCCGGCGCCGCCTGGCCCTCGCAGCGGGCACTGCTCACGCTGCTGCGCGACGGCTGGCTGGACAGGGCGGTGCGCTCGGCGCGCCGCGTCTACGCCGAGCGCGCCCCGAAGGTGACCGAGGCGATGAGCCCTCACGCCACCCTCGCCGGCCCGCTGGCGGGGATGTACTCCACCTGGCTGCTCCCCGAGCCCGACGCCCTGCGCGCCCGCGACGCCGCCCGAGCCGCCGGGTTCGAGATCAACCTGCTCTCGACGTACGCCCGCAGCTCCGGTCTGACCGGCCTGGTGATCGGCTTCGGCGGCGTCACCGACGCCGAGCTCGACCAGGCGCTCACCACCGTGACCGGCGCGCTCGCACGCTAGCGACCGCTAGCGACCCGGCTCGTCGTCCTCGATCAGGTCGAAGAGGTTCTCCAGACTGTCCGGGTCGTCCTCGCCTCCGCCGACGGCCCACCCGGAGCTGGTACGCCGCAGCTGCGCGCCCACGAGCCGGCACGACTCCCCGGCCTTGTGCGCGTAGTGCGCGGTGCGCGTCCGCGGCCGGCGCAGCACCAGCGCGTTGCCGCAGGCCGGACACAGCGCCCAGTCGGTCGCCGTCTCGTCCGTCGCCATCTGCAGCTCGTCGGGCTCCTCCACGGCAGCCAACCTCAGACCTCTTCCTCGGCGTCTTCCTCGGCGACGATCCGGTCGAACGCCTCGAAGGCGGCGGCGCGCTCGCGCTCGATCTTGCGGCCGAGGATGTCGGCCATGCCCCACAGCACCGCGAAGATCACGCCGACGACGAACATGATCGAGATCAGGAAGCCCATCCCGATCGCGACCACCTGCAGCGCCCAGCCGAGCCAGTAGGCCCAGGGGCGACGCAGCAGTCCGGCGACGAGGATGCAGGCCACGAAGAAGCCGAGGCCCAGCGGGAGCGCGAGCCCTGCGGGGACCCCGCCGATCGAGATCATCACCGGCGCGGCCAACGCGACGGCGAGCCCCTCCATCGACACGATCGCGGCGCACATCCCGCGCCGCGGCGACTTCTCCCGCTCAGTCGCCATCGGCGTCCTCCTCCAGATAGGCCTCCAGCTCGGGGTCGGTGGTCGGCACGACCCGCGCGGTCGCGGCCGACCCGGTGGCGGAGCCACGGCCGCCCAGCAGCGTACGCGCCTCTCCGGCGGTCACCACCGAGCCGGTCACGAGCACCGCGCCCTCGGAGATCGAGCCGCCGCCGGCGGACTCGGACAGGGCGAGCGCCGCGTCGATGGCGTCGGCGAGACGGGGCACCACGGAGACCCGCTCCTCGCCGTAGAGGTCGACGGCGATCTTGGCGAGCTCGACGGCGGGAAGGGCACGGTCGGTGGAGTTCTGGGTGACGACGAGGTGCTCCAGCGCGGGCTCGAAGGCGGCGAGCAGACCCTCGACGTCCTTGTCCCCCATCACGCCGATGACACCGACGACGCCGGAGAACGAGAACGAGTCCTCGAGGGCGGCGACCGTCGCCTCGGCCCCGGCGGGGTTGTGGGCGGCGTCGATCAGGATCGTCGGGGACGCGCGCACGATCTCCAGGCGTCCCGGGGAGTCGACCTTGGCGAACGCGTCGCGCACCACCTCGTCGGAGAGCACCGTCTCGCCGAGGAACGCCTCCACCGCGGCCAGTGCCGCGGCCGCGTTCTGAGCCTGGTGGGCGCCGTAGAGGGGCAGGAAGAGATCCTCGTAGGTCCCACGCAGCCCGCGAACCGTGAGGAGCTGCCCGCCCACGGCGGGGGTGCGGGAGACGACCGCGTAGTCGGTGCCCTCCCACAGCAGCCGGGCGCCGACCTCGGCCGCGTGCTGGTCCAGCACCGCGGCGACCTCGACGGACTGCTCGGCGATCACGGCGACGGCACCCGGCTTGATGATGCCGGCCTTCTCGCGGGCGATCGCGACCGGAGTGTCGCCGAGGTACTTCGCGTGGTCGACCGCGATCGGCGTCACGACGGCGACATCGGCAGAAGCCACGTTCGTCGCGTCCCAGCTGCCGCCCAGCCCGACCTCGACCACGGCCACGTCGACCGGCGCCTCGGCGAACTTGGCGTAGGCCATCCCGACCATCGTCTCGAAGAACGACAGCGGGTGCGGCTGGTCGTCGTCGACCATGCCGAGGTAGTGGGCGACGTCGTTGAACGCGGCCACGAACTCGTCATCGTCCAGCGGCTCGCCGTCGATCGAGATCCGCTCGTTGATCCGCTCCACGTGCGGCGAGGTGAACCGGCCCACCCGCAGGTCCAGCGAGCGCAGCAGCGTGTCGATCATCCGGGAGGTGGAGGTCTTGCCGTTGGTGCCGGTCAGCTGGACGATCCGGAACGCGTCCTGCGGGTCACCGAGGATCTCGAGCAAGGCACGGATCCGGTCCAGGGAGGGTTCGAGCCGGGTCTCGGGCCAGCGCGACTGCAGCGCTTCCCAGACCTCCTCGATCGTGGCCGCCAGACGCGGCGCGGGAGTCTCACTCATCGGGTCGAGTCTATGCGCCCGGCGCTTCCCAGCGAATCGGCGGACCCGCTACCCTCCCCTTGATCTCGGACAGAACCCCATCCCCCCACAAGGTCCACCATTCATGCGTACGCTCCGGGCTGCTCTCGCGCTCTCGCTCCTGGCCGGTGCCTACGTCCTGGCTGCCTTCTTCCTGATCGGCCGGCAGGTGGCCCCGCGGCGGCCGCGCACCAAGATCTCGACCGATCCCGGCGGGCTCGTCCTCACCGAGCAGGAGCAGCCCGGGCTGTGGGCGGAGGTCCGCCAGCTGGCGGCGGCCGCCGGAACCCGCGCACCCGACGAGATCCGCCTGGTGCCGGAGGCCAACGCGGCGGTCAGCGAGGAGACCAGCCTCCTCGGGCTCAGGACCGGGACCCGGCGCATGTTCCTCGGCGTACCTCTCCTCCAGGGGCTCTCCCGCAACCAGCTCCACGCGGTGCTCGCCCACGAGCTGGGCCACCACAGCACCACCCACACCCGGCTGGGCGCCCTCATCCACCGCAGCCGCCTGGCGATCGCCGAGGTCGCCGCCGGCCTGTCGAACCCGCTGGTGAAGCGGCCCTTCCGGACGTACGCCCGGATCTTCTTCGCCCTCACCCGCCCGCTCGCGCACGCCCATGAGATCGACGCCGACCGGCTCAGTGCGCAGGTCGCCGGGCCGAGGACGGCGGCGATCACCCTGCGCACCCTGCCGGCGCTGGATGCCGCCTGGCACATCTACCTGGAGCAGTACGTCGAGGCCGGCACCCACTACGGCCTGCGCCCGACACGCTTCTTCGACAACTTCACCCACCTGATGAGCGACCGCGAGCGACTCGAGGAGCTGTCCCGGATCAGCGCCGCACCGCCCGAGGCCAAGCTCTCGGCCTACGACTCGCACCCGCCGCTGACGGAGCGGATCGAGCTGCTCGAGGCGATGGCCGCCACGGGCGGGGCCGACCCCGCTACCGGCGACGGCACGGACAAGTCGGGCAACGCCAGCAGCATCCTGCGCTACCCGCAGCAGTCCTTCCTCGCGCTCGAGGACAAGACGTTCGCCGGCTCCGGCCTGACCCCGGCCCCGATGGCCGAGATCGTCACCGTCGCCGGCGCGCGCGCCGCGGCGTACGACGCCGAGACCCTCCTCGACGCCATGCGGGAGAACGAGATCGAGCCGGCCACCGTCCGCGGCGCGCTCGACCTGATCGCCTCCGGCAACCTCGACCGGCTCCTGGACCTGGTCGAGGTCGAGCCCACGAGCACCGAGCAGGCCGACAGCAGGGCCGGCGAGGCGAAGCGGAAGGTCATCGCCCGCCTCCTCGGTGCCGCCATCGCGCACGAGCTGGTCGGTGAGGACAAGGCCCGCTACGAGCTCAGCTGGGCCGGCCCGTGGCGATTGGTCGACATCGCCGGCCAGGAGGTCGACCCCGAGGACCTTGCCTACGAGGCCCTCGGCTCCCCCGGCTACGCGGCCGCCCTGCGCGCCTGGGTGCACCAGCTCGACGCGACAGCCGACACCGGTTCCCCGGCGCCCACCGCCGCCTCCCCCGCCCAGGCGCCGGCCCCCGACGGCTGGATCGGCGCCCTGGCACCGGTCTCCGGCGACGGCTTCCGTACGCTGCTGGTGACCGACACCGGCTTGATGCTGCTCAAGCCCTCGGGATCGGACCGCCTCGCCACCGGCCTGGCCTCGGTGACCTCCGGATCGCCCGGAAGGAAGCTGATCCAGCGCGCGCTGGACCGGCCGCCCGCTGAGCTCGCCGCCGCGGCCAACGCCTCGTTCGTGCCCTGGGACCAGATCCGCGCCCTGCACCTCAAGCACAGCAGCAGCGGCCGCCGCTCGGCCGACATCACCGTCGCCGGCGGCACCGGCTGGTCGCTGCGCTGGACCGATGCCGCCGAGGCGGAGGGCCAGGTCTGGCCCGCCGTCGACCACTACCTCGGCCGCCGCTTCACCGTCGACTGAGAGAGAGCCGCCTCGGCGGGTCAGGGGACGAGCGTGTGGTTGGCCGAGTCGACGAGCGGGCGGAAGCCGATCTTGGCGTAGAGGTGGTTGGAGACCGGGTTGTCCGTGTCCGTGTAGAGCGCGACCCGCGCGCCGGCAGCCAGCAGCTGCCGGCTCACCTCGGCCACGGCGGCGCCGGCGTAGCCGTGTCCCTGGTGCGCCTTCGGCGTGTAGACCGGACCGATCCTGGCGACGCCGAAGGCGGGAGCGTTGAAGCCGGTCAGGTGCACGACCTCGCCGTCGAGCTCCCACAGCAGGATCCGACCCTCGTCGATCCGCTTGCGGATGTCGGCGGCGTCGTGGTGCTCCTCGCCCTGGGCCCGGTCGGCGTTGCCGGCCTGCTCGCGGGCGGCCCGCCCGAAGTCGTTGAACCACTCCAGGCAGAGCTCCACGTCCGCGTACGTCGCCTTCCGCGGCCTCCCCAGGACACCAGCCGGTGCCGCCAGCTCGGCGAGCTCCCACAGCCTCGTCTCCAGCGCGCCCACGACCCGGCCGCCCCACAGCCTGGCCGACTCCTCGGCGACGATGCGGGACGCCGGCAGCGAGCCGTTGGCACCGCCCGGGTGCTCACCGCGGGCGTGCAGCACCCGGGCGAGCTCGACCGCGGCCTCCTCCGGCATCGGGCAGACGAAGAGCGGATGGGGCGCGAACGGTGCCGTACGCATCGCGACCCCGACGACCCGGCCATCGATGCTCGCGGTGGCCCACCACTCGTACGGCAGACCCTCCGGACCTCGTCGCGCGGCTCGCTCGGCCACGGTCGCGACCACGCTCACCACCACCGGGTCGGCGGCCAGGTAGGCACCTGCGGCGTCCAGGAAGGCAACTGGATCGGAGTGGAAGTCGATACGCGGCTGGGCGGGGCTCATGGCCGAAGCATGGCGAGTACGCGACACCGGCCTCAACCGGGTTTCGCGCCACGAACCGTGCGCCCATAGGATTTGGTCCCATGACTGAGACCACGCCCACGCAGACCGCACCGGAGACGACTACGCCCGCTGAGCAGCGCGTAGTCGCCGTACCGGACAAGCCGGTCCTCGAGGGCCTGGAGGCCAAGTGGGCCGAGCAGTGGAAGAACGAGAAGACCTACGCCTTCGACCGCACCCAGCCGCGCGAGAACGTCTACTCGATCGACACCCCGCCGCCGACCGTCTCCGGCAGCCTGCACGTCGGCCACGTCTTCTCCTACACCCACCCCGACCTGATCGCCCGCTTCCAGCGGATGAACGGCAAGTCGGTCTTCTACCCGATCGGCTGGGACGACAACGGCCTCCCCACGGAGCGAAGGGTCCAGAACTACTTCGGCGTCCGCTGCGACCCGAGCCTGCCCTACGACCCCGACTTCACCCCGCCGGAGAAGCCGGACCCGAAGCGCCAGATCTCGATCAGCCGGCCCAACTTCGTCGAGCTGTGCAACCAGCTGGTCGTCGAGGACGAGAAGGTCTTCGAGGACCTGTGGCGCACCCTGGGTCTCTCCTTCGACTGGGACCAGCAGTACACGACCATCGGCAAGGTCTCCCAGACCGCCTCGCAGAAGGCGTTCCTGCGCAACCTGGCCCGCGGCGAGGCCTACCTGCAGGAGGCGCCGACCCTGTGGGACGTCACCTTCCAGACCGCGGTCGCCCAGGCGGAGCTGGAGGCCAAGGACTACCCCGGCTTCTTCCACCGCGTCGCCTTCCACGCTCCTGACGGCACGAAGATCCACATCGAGACCACCCGTCCCGAGCTGATCCCGAGCGTCGTCGCGCTGATCGCGCACCCTGACGACGACCGCTACAAGGACCTGTTCGGCAGCACCGTCACCAGCCCGATCTTCGGGGTCGAGATCCCGGTCCTGGCCCACGAGGCCGCGGAGATGGACAAGGGCGCCGGCATCGCGATGTGCTGCACCTGGGGTGACCTCACCGACGTCCAGTGGTGGCGCGAGCTCAACCTCCCCGCCCGTGCCCTGATCGGCCGCGACGGCCGCTTCTCCCGCGAGACGCCCGAGTGGATCACCACCGCGGCCGGCGTCGCTGCCTACGAGGACCTCAAGGGCAAGACCGTCCATTCGGCCCGCGAGGCCGTCGTCGCGATGATCCGAGACTCCGGTGACCTCGAGGGTGAGCCGAAGAAGACCCAGCGGATGGCCAACTTCTACGAGCGCGGCGACAAGCCCCTCGAGATCGTCGCCAGCCGGCAGTGGTACATCACCAACGGCGGCCGCAACCCCGAGCTGCGCGAGAAGCTGCTGGCCCGCGGCGGCGAGCTGACCTGGCTGCCCGAGCACATGCGCCACCGCTACGACAACTGGGTCGGCGGCCTCAACGGCGACTGGCTGATCTCCCGCCAGCGCTTCTTCGGCATCCCGTTCCCGGTCTGGTACGCGCTCGATGCCGAGGGCAACCCCGACTACGACAAGCCGCTGCTGCCGAGCGAGGACCAGCTGCCGGTCGACCCGTCCACGGACGTCCCGGCCGGCTACGAGGAGGCGCAGCGGGGCAAGCCCGGCGGCTTCCAGGGCGACCCGGACGTCATGGACACCTGGGCGACCTCGTCGCTGACCCCGCAGATCGCCGGTGGCTGGGAGGCCGACCCCGACCTGTTCAGCCGGGTCTACCCGATGGACCTGTGCACCCAGAGCCACGAGATCATCCGCACCTGGCTCTTCGGCCGCATCGTCCGCGCCCACCTCGAGGACGGCACCGTCCCGTGGAGCCACGCGATGATCGCCGGCTGGATCCTCGACCCCGACCGCAAGAAGATGTCGAAGTCGAAGGGCAACGTCGTCGTCCCGACCGAGATCCTCGACAAGTTCGGTGCCGACGCGGTCCGCTGGCGGGCCGCGCTGACCCGTCCGGGCATGGACTCGCCCTTCGACGAGACCCAGATGAAGGTCGGCCGCCGACTGGCGATGAAGATCCTCAACGCCTCCAAGTTCGTCCTCGGCAACGTCGGCGCGTCCACGCTCAACCCGGTCGCGATCACCCAGCCGGTCGACTGCGCCCTGATGGCCCGCCTCAAGGAGACGATCACCAAGGCGACCGACGCCTTCACCGCCTACGACTACTCCACGGCGCTGGAGACCTCGGAGAAGTTCTTCTGGGAGTTCTGCGACGACTACCTCGAGCTGGTCAAGGAGCGGGCCTACGACGAGGACGGCGGCCTCGCCACCGAGTCCGCCCGGGCGACCCTGGCCACGGCTCTCCACGTCCAGCTGCGCCTGCTCGCCCCCTTCCTCCCGTACGTCACCGAGGAGGTCTGGTCGTGGTGGCAGACCGGTTCGATCCACACGTCCTCGTGGCCGCGTGAGCTCGAGCTCGGCACCGCTGCCGCAGCCGACCCGGCGGCACTCGACGCCGTCGCGGCGACGCTGACCGGGATCCGCGGGGCGAAGTCGACCGCCAAGGTCAAGATGCGCCACCCGCTGGCCAAGGCCGAGGTCACCGGCCCGGCCAAGCTGGTCAAGGACGCCGAGGCCGCCGCTCCGGACCTCAAGCGGGTCGGCAACATCGTCGGCGATCTCTTCTTCACCGTCGACGAGAACGCCACCGAGATCACCGTCACCGCCGAGCTGGCCGAGGTCCCCGAGGAGGCCTGAGCCTCAGCGACGCCCGAACGACGGAGCAGGCCCCGGAC
>NZ_JBHVKJ010000073.1:0-24432 GCF_042798275.1 Nocardioides sp. NPDC057767
GAATGGTCGCGGGGCGGTCGTGTTTTCGGGGATTGGTTCGATTGGGCACGGGTGAGCGTCCGAACGGATTACTGTGACGGCCATGGCCAAGAGAATGAGGCGTTTGATCTCGGGTGCGGTCGTTGTCGCTGTTTCAGCATCGGTCGCTTCGTCGATCGCCGGTTCGGCCCCGGCGGTGGGCGCATCGACCCAGAGCGCGCACCAGAGCGTGGATCAGGCAAAGACGGAGCGGAAGACCCACACCGTCCAGCCGGGGGAGACCCTCTCCGGCATCGCCGCGAAGTACGGCGTCAAGGTCAGCGACCTCGCGACCTGGAACCAGATCGCCGACCCGGCCAAGATCCGGGCGGGGGCCACGCTGGTGGTGAGCCCACCCGCGAAGCCGGCCGAGAAGACGTACACCGTGGCGCCCGGGGACACCTTCTCCGCCATCGCCGAGAAGTTCGGCGTCGACGTGGGCGAGCTGATGGCGCACAACGGCTACGCGGACCCCACGAAGCTGCTGGCCGGGAGCGAGATCAAGATCCCGGCGGCGAAGCCCAAGCTGAAGAAGTACCAGGTCGTCGCTGGCGACACCTTCTTCAGCATCGGCAAGAAGTTCGGTGTCACCGCCGACGAGCTGATGGCGCACAACGGATACGACGACCCCACCAAGCTGATCGCCGGCACGACGATCGAGATCCCGGCCAAGGCGGACAAGCCCAAGCCCAAGCCGAAGCCCCAGCCCGGCACCGGCGAGACGGTCTACACGACCGTTGCCGGCGACACCTACGCGAGCGTCGCCAAGAAGTTCCGCATCACCGAGGAGGAGCTGCGGATCTACAACGGCCACCGGGCGCCGGACACGTTGCCTGCCGGCTTCAAGCTGTACATCCCGCCGAGCTGATCACTCCCCGCGGATCGGGGTGCGGTCAGACCGCGCGCAGGGCGCCGGAGCGCTGTCGGCGCATCGCATCGAGAGCCTCGGCCGTCGCCTCGTCGGCCGGGATCAGCACCATGATCTGCTGGTTGTCTGCGGCCGGAAGCTCGAGCTCCTCGACGTCGAAGCGCAGCTCGCCGGCGTCTGGGTGGTGCCAGCGCCACACTCCGCCATGCGGCAGCTCGTGGCGGTTCAGCCGATCGGCGAACTCCGGTCCCGCCTGCTCCGAGATGGTGTCGATGAGCCGGCGCGAGGCCCCGGCGGTCGGCCCGCGGTAGAGGTTGGTGACCCGGTCGTCGGCCACCCGGTCCCAGTCGGGAAACGCCTCGCGCGCCCGGGGGTCGAGGAAGACGTACGAGGTCAGGTTGGGCTCCGTCTCGTCGAGCAGGCCGAGCGGCCGCGCCAGCGCCTCGAACCCGGAGGTGTGGGCGAGCAGGTCGCCGAGCCGGTTGGTCAGCACCGCCAGCCCCGGCTCGAACTGCTCCACCACCGCGCGGGCGCCGGGGCGTACGTCACGACCGGTGGAGTACGCCCCGACGCACTGCCCGCTGGAGGCCATAGCCAGCGCGCGCATGTGCTCGCGGGCCGCGGTGTCGAGGCGCAGCGCGTCCCCGATCGCCCGCAGGACCGGTGGCGAGGGGTGGCGGTCGCGGCCCTGCTCGATCCGGACCAGGTATTCGACGCTGATCCCGGCCAGCGTGGCCAGCTCGGAGCGCCGCAGGCCGGGCGCGCGGCGGCGTACGCCGACCGGGAGACCGACACTCTCCGGCGCGGTCTGGTCCCGGCGGTCCCTGATGAACGAGCCGAGGGCTCCCGGGTTGGCAGGCATGGCGCCAAGCCTACGGCGCGGCCGGGCGATGAGGGTGGCCCTGGCGGGGCCAGCCTCGGCTCGGTCTCCCGGCGCCCGCTGATCCGCGTGAACCTGGATGACATGAACGAACCACTACGTATCGCAGTCATTCTCGCCAGCGTCCGGGAGGGCCGTGGCGGCCCGATCTTCGGCTCCTGGATGGCCGAGCAGGCCGAGGCGTACGGCGGTCTCGACGTCGAGCTGATCGACCTGGTCGACCATGAGATCCCGTTGTCCCTGCCCGCCGAGTCGCCCAAGATGGCCGGCGCCGACTACCCACGGCCAGTGGGTCAGGGCGACCTGACCGCGGCCCTCGAGGCCGCCGACGGCTTCGTCATCGTCACGCCCGAGTACAACCACAGCTACCCGGCCTCGTTGAAGTCGGCGCTGGACTGGCACTTCACCCAGTGGCAGGCCAAACCGGTCGCGCTGGTCTCCTACGGTGGCGACAGCGGCGGCCGCCACGCCGCCCTGCACCTGGAGAACGTGCTCACCGAGCTGCACGCCCACCCCCTCCAGGCCCGCCTAGCCTTCCCCCGCTACTGGGAGCGGCTCGACGAGGACGGTCGGCCCGACGACCCGGACTCGGCCGTCTACGCCAAGGCGATGCTGGCTCAGCTCGCCTGGTGGGCCGAGGCGCTGCGGACCGCCCGCTCCGCCGCCTCCTACCCCGGCTGAGACGACAGTGCCCCGGCAGCCACAGCTGCCGGGGCACTGGACCGCATGAATGATCAGGCGGCCACGGCGTCCGCGGGCTCCTCGTCCGTCAGCAGCCCCTCCGCGGAGGCGGAGCGATAGCGGTCGACGTCGAGGATGCCCTCCCGCTTGGCGACGATCGTCGGCACGAGCGCCTGACCGGCGACGTTGACGGCGGTGCGCCCCATGTCGAGGATCGGGTCGATCGCGAGCAGCAGGCCGACACCTGCCAGCGGCAGGCCCAGCGTCGAGAGCGTGAGCGTCAGCATCACGACGGCGCCGGTGAGCCCCGCGGTCGCGGCCGAGCCGACGACCGAGACGAAGGCGATCAGCAGGTAGTCGGTGATGCTCAGGTCGACACCGAAGATCTGGGCGACGAAGATCGCCGAGATCGCCGGGTAGATCGACGCGCAGCCGTCCATCTTGGTCGTGGAGCCCAGCGGGACGGCGAACGAGGCGTACTCCTGCGGGACGCCGAGGTTCTTGACCGTCACCTGCTCGGTCACCGGCATGGTGCCCACCGACGAGCGCGAGACGAAGGCGAGCTGGATGGCGGGCCAGGCACCGCGGAAGTAGGCGATCGGGTTGAGCCCGTGGACGCGCAGCAGCACCGGGTAGACCACGAACAGGACCAGGGCCAGGCCGACGTAGACCGCCA
Organism: Nocardioides sp. NPDC057767; assembly: GCF_042798275.1. Classification (NCBI taxonomy): domain Bacteria; kingdom Bacillati; phylum Actinomycetota; class Actinomycetes; order Propionibacteriales; family Nocardioidaceae; genus Nocardioides; species Nocardioides sp. NPDC057767. The sequence continues at coordinate 3,124 of NZ_JBHVKJ010000073.1, forward strand.
CCGCGAACCACGCCAGGGAGCTCAGCGAGTCCCAGCCGTAGGAGGCGACCGCGTTGCCGATCAGGCCGAGGGTGCCGATCGGCGCCAGCCGGATGATCCACCACAGCACCTTCTGCACGATGGCCAGGAAGGAGCGGTTGAAGGCGAGGAACGGCTCGGCCTTCTCGCCGGTCTTCAGCGCCGCGATGCCGATCGCGAGCGCCACCACGAGCACCTGGAGCACGTTGAAGCTCAGCGCGGTCTCCGCGAGCGGGCTCCCGCCGACCTGCTCGACGCTGGTCGACGCCTGGAGACCGAGGAAGTTGCCGGGGATCAGGCCCTGCAGGAAGTCGAGCCACGACGCGGACGCGCCGGTCTCGGCCGCGTCGGCGGTGCTGACCGCGGTGTTGCTGCCCGGCCGGAAGAGCAGCCCCAGGCCGATGCCGATGACGACCGAGATCGCCGCGGTGACGGCGAACCACAGCAGCGTCTGGCCGGCGAGCCGGGCCGCGTTGCTGACCGTGCGGAGGTTGGCGATCGAGGCGACGATGGCCGTGAAGATCAGAGGTACGACGACGGCCTTGAGCAACGCGACGAACGAGTTGCCGATCGTGGCGAGCGTCGTCGTCAGCCAGTTGGCCTCGTCGCCGGTCCCGGGCCCGATCGCTCGCGCGATGGCACCGAGGGCGACGCCGAGGGCGAGGCCGAGAATGATCTGGACCGAGAACGACGGCAGCGGCAGCCGTCGTCGGGTGGTGGCGTCGGTGGACACGAGAGGGCTTCTCCAAGGTCGATGCGGTTCGGGCTCCGATCTGCCCGAACGTCCTGATCAGGAGGTGTCTTCCCGTTCCGGGCGCGTTGTGACAGGAGTCTCCACGCGACCCCGGATCAGCGCAGGTCGCTGATCCCGGCAGTCACCGCCGCCTTCTCGATCGCGAGGATCCGGCCGGGCCAGGAGTCAGGCTGGTCGGGCTGGTAGCACGGGTCATCCTTGTCCCCGGTGCTCGGCGGGCACGGCCCGGCGAGCTCGCCGTAGCCGACCAGGACCAGTCGGGTCTCGTACTCGGCGACCAGCTCCGTCTCGAACCAGATGCTGTCGTCGCCGTCCGACCCGGGGTACGTCGCCTGCGACCGCGCCGCGCGCTTCGGCCCGGCATCGAGGTCGGCGCTGACGTCCCTGGGCAGCGAGGTGACATCGGGGTCGACGCCGAGCTTGTTGGCCGGGCAGACCTCCATCCACTCCATGACCTCGTTGTACGCAGCACCCGCCGCATCCACGTCCGAGAACTCCAGCACGGCCACATGGACCTGGCCGACCATGGCGCGGTCGGTGTCCCAGCGGTAGTCGGTCGCCACCTTGGCCGTGGCGCCGAGGGTGGAGAGCCACTCCTTCTGGCAGGCCAGGGTCGGTACGTCGGGCGTGGGCGTGTAGCGGTTCCAGCCGAGGGCGCTCTCGAAGCGGTCGAGCGCCGGGAGCTCGCCGGCCGCGACCAGGTTGGCATCGCCGAGGCGCCCCTCGGTCGGGGAGACGGTGGGCGTCGGATCGACGGACGGGTCGGTGGACGGGGCACCCGGAGGCGTGGCGCCGACCAGCCGGTAGGCGGCGTTGACCGCGGAGGTCTGCAGGTTGGTGGGCGAGACGTAGTCCTGGACACCGCGCTTGCGGGTCATCACCAGTACCCGGTCCTCAGCGGCCACGACGGCCGTCGCGACCTCCCAGACCGCGTTCATGTCCGGCTCGTCGGGCTGGTACGTCACCACGTCGATGCTGCCGCTGGAGATGACGTCGCCCTCGACCGGCAGCGTGCCGGCCAGCTCCGCCCCGTCCACGGCGGAGCACGAGATCGCGGCGTCGGAGAGGTCGATGCTCACCCTCTCGGCCTCGTCGGCCGAGTCGAACTCGCCGACGACGGCGTTCAGCGTTCCCGCGGCGCCCGCCATCTCAGCGCCGGGTTTCGCGACGAAGTCGCGGCGGAACGTCGTCGCCGCACCGGAGTCACCCAGCGACTCGGTCAGGCACTCGTTGTAGGTGTCGGTGCCCTCGCCGTCGTAGGTCTGCTCCTGGACCCATGCCGGATAGGGGTCGTCGGCGACCAGGTCGTCCTCGGTCGGCAGGTTGGCGCGGGTGAGATCGGACGGGGCGGCGGAGTAAGCCGCGCCGGACTCGGCCGCACTGATGCTGTCGCTCTGTGCCGGGTCGATGCCCTGGTCGCCGATCCCGGTGGAGAGGAAGATTACCGGTCCGGCGACGACGGCGGCCACCGCGGCGGCGCCGGCCGTGACGACGGCACGGGTGCGTCGGCGGATCTGGTCACCCCGCCTCCGGACTTCGGCAGCCGAGCTCATCGGGGCTCCCGGCGAGTCGGCGCGGAACTGGTCCAGGCGTGAGATCGGGTCACTCATCTCAGGCCTCCGTCCAGACGGCACCGGCGCCGGGATTGTCCTCGGCGAGCAGCTCCGCGAGGGCGGCTCGTCCTCGGGCCAGGCGCGCCTTGACGGTGCCGGTGGGGGCGCCGACCTCGGCGGCGACCTGGTGGACCGGCAGGTCGGCGATGTGGTGCAGGACGATGGCCTGGCGCTGGGCTTCAGGAAGCTTCTTCAGGGCCGCGACCAGAGCCACGTGGGACTCGTCGACCCCGGGCATCTCGGTGCGCGCACCGACGGCCCTGTCGGCGGCCCGGCCGGCGTACTTCTTGCGGCGCCAGCGGCCGACGGCGAGGCGGTAGGCGGTGGTGCGTACCCAGGCCTCGGGGTAGTCGACCGAGGACAGCTTGCGCCGGTGCGCCCAGGCGCGGGCGAACGCCTCCTGCACGCACTCGGCCGCCTCGTCGAAGTCGCCGATCATGGCGTACAGCTGAGCACACAGCCGGCGGTACGACGCGTTGTAGAGCGCGTCGAACTCGTCCTCGTCCATCGTTCGCCTCCCCGGCTGGCTCTCCCTGACGCGTCCCCTGACTCCTGCCAGAGCGTCAGTGTCGGCGGTCACGGGCGTGACCGTAAAGTTCAATAGCACCTGGATCCCCTGATCAGCGCAGGTCCACGATGGCCTGGCCCACGGTGGCCTCGACGGTCTGGGCGACACGGTTGTCCCACTCGGTGTAGTCCGAGGCCTCCTCCGGCGGGCAGGCTCTGGTCGGCGGGCAGGGGCCACCGGCCTCGGCGTGGGTGACCAGCACCAGCCGCGTCCCGATCTGGGCGACGGTCTGGTGGTCGTACCAGGTGGCGTCGCAGTCCTGGCCGCCGCAGTCACCGGCGTACTCGGCGAGCGTCTGTGCGGCCCGGTCGATCGCGGGGGTGGAGTCGATCTCGATGGACTCGATCGGCCCGGCTGTGAAGAGCTTCGCGTCGGCCATCGTCGCCGGACAACCGTCGAGCCAGCCGTGGACCGTCTCGTACGCCGCGTCGGCAGCCTGCTTCGTCGCGAACTCCAGCACCGTCACGTTGACCTTGCCGATCTCGCCCGGGTTCTCGAGCCGGAACTCCCGGCTGACCGAGTCGGCGGCCTTCAGCGAGGAGAGCCACGCGCCCTGGCAGTAGAGCGTCGGGGTCGGCTGCGCCGGGACCTGCTGCCAGGTCGCCGACGACTCGCCCTCCAACGGCATCGCCGGCAGGGATGCGGCCGACACGAGCTGGGCGTCGCCGAGGATGTCGGCGGGCGGGGGAGAGGAGGCCGGGTTCGACGCCGGCGCGGACGCCGGCGACGACGTCGATGCGGCCGGCGGCCGGGCACCGACCATCCGGTAGGTGGCGTTGACGGCGGAGGCCCGCAGGTCGGTCGGCGGGACGTAGCTCTGCACGCCACGCTTCCGGGTCATCACCAGCACCCGGTCCTCGACGGTCACGACGGCTGTCGCGACCTCCCAGACCGCGTTCATGTCGGGGTCGTCGGGCTGGTACGTCACCACGCTGATGTCCCCGGCTGTGGCGACGCCGCCCTCGACCGGCAGCGAGCCGGCGGTCTCCGCGTCGTGGTCGGAGCAGCTCGCCGCGGCCTTCGTGAGCTCGGCGCGGGCCGTGTCGGCCTCCTTGGCGGAAGCGAACTCGGCGACGACGGCCTTCAGCGTCCCGGCGGCGTCCGAGAGCTCCTCCCCGGACCGGGGCTGGAAGTCGCGGCGTACCGCAGCGGTCGCCCCCATGTCCTTGAGCGACTCGGGCAGACAGTCGTTGTAGTCGCTCTTGCCCTCGTCGTCGTACGTCTGGTCCTCGACCCACCGCGGATAGGGCTCGTCGACGATCAGGTCGTCCTCGGTCGGAAGATGGGCACGGGTGAGATCTGCCGCAGGCGCCGAGGACGACGGGCTCGGCGCCGTGCTCGGCGTCTGGCTCGGTGCCGGGGCAGGGTCCAGCTCGGTGGCCCGCTCGCCGAACCCGGCGGAGAGGAAGATGATCGGCCCGGCGACGACCGCGGCCAGGGCTACCGCACCGGCGGTGACGATGGCGCGCTGGCGGCGTCGGATCTGATCACCCCGTTGGCGTACCTCGGCTGCGGACTTCATCGGTGCTCCAGGGGTGTCGGCGCGGAACTGGTCCAGACGCGAGATCGGATCACTCATCTCAGGCCTCCTTCCAGACGGCGCCGGGTGTTTCGTCGGCGAGTAGCTCGGCCAGCGTGGCTCGTCCTCGGGCCAGGCGGGCTTTGATGGTGCCGGTGGGGGCGCCGACCTCGGCGGCGACCTGGTGGACCGGCAGGTCGGCGATGTGGTGCAGGACGATGGCTTGGCGCTGGGCTTCGGGGAGCTTCTTGAGCGCGGCGACGAGGGCGACATGCGTCTCGTCGACAGCAGGCATCTCCATCCGGATGCCGACGGCTCGGTCGGTGGCCCGGCCGGCGTACTTCTTGCGGCGCCAGCGGCCCACGGCGAGGCGGTAGGCGGTGGTGCGTACCCAGGCCTCGGGGTAGTCGACCGAGGACAGCTTGCGCCGGTGCGCCCAGGCGCGGGCGAAGGCTTCCTGGACGCACTCGGCGGCCTCGTCGGAGTCGCCGATCATGGCGTACACCTGCGCGCACACGCGGCGGTAGGACGCGTTGTAGAACGCGTCGAACTCGTCCTCGTCCATCGCTTGCCTCCCCCAGACTGGGCGTCACCGATCTGGCCCTGCGCCAGCCTCGATCACTCAGATGCATGAGAGGCAGGTCCGGTTGCATCCGGACGAGAAATACCGAGAACGGCTCAGAGGTAGTCGAGGCGGTACGCAGCGCGCTTGGCGAGCGCGACGAACTCGGAGTTGCTGATGTCGGCGTCACCGTCGGGCACGAAGCTCATCTGGGCGACGTTCGCACCGCGCCGGATCGCGGCCATCCGGTAGTAGATGGAGGAGTTCTCGAGCTCGACCCGGATGTACCACACCGTGATCGCGCCGTCCTTGATGGATTCAGTCGCGAGCTGGCTGACGTGGCTGCCGAGCTGCTTGTCGCTGCACTTGTCCAGCCGGCTCTTGATCGCGACGTTGAACGCCTGCGCCTCCTTGGCGGAGCCGAACTTGCCGACGGTCTCGGTGAGCCCGAAGATCGGGGCGAGCTTCTTCTTCGTCTCGGGGATCACGAAGGAGCGGGTCTGGGCGCCGGACATGCCCTTGGCGTTGAACTCGGTGTTGTCGCAGCGGGTCTGGGCCGGGTTGGTCTTGGCCGCCTTCGCCTCGGTGCCCTCCCACGGGTCACCGATCGTGCTGACCGGAGGAAGATCGGTCTCGTTGATCATTCCGGGCGCCTTGCCGGTGGGGAGCGGGACCACTGTGGCCCGCGGCCGCTTGGTCTCCACGCACGCACCCGCGCCGGGCATCGAGCAGAGCTTGTGGACCGCGGTGCCGAGCATGGTCGAGGTCCTGGCCGCGGTCGTGGTGGACTTGCCCTCGGTCTTCACGGTCACCGCGGCGGTGTGCCGGCCGGTGCGCGCGACGCCGTAGGTGACCGCCCGGCTGTTCTCCCAGTCGCGGTAGGTGAACAGGGTCGCCTGGTCGCCGATGCCCTCGACCGACTCCGTGAACAACAGCTGGTAGCGGGGCTCGGCGCATGCTGCGTACCACCCCTGCATCTTCTTGTACGCAGCAGCCGCCGCCTTCGCGTCGACGGACGACTCGATCGTGGTGCCAGCGCTGGTCGCCTTGGCCTGGGCGGTGAAGGTGCGTGCCAGGCTCGCCGCCGGCCGCTTGTCGGCCGAGGTCTCGGCCTGGCAGGGGATGGTGAGGCCGGTGCCCTCGAGGTTGTCGGAGGAGATGTCGACGGCCCAGGTGCCGCCGTAGATCTTCGCCACCTCGTCCTCGGTCATCAGGTCCTTGGCGGTCAGCTTCTTGCCGGGGATCTGGCTCGGCTCGACCTCGAACTCCTCGGCCGCCGACTGCATCGAGAGCGTGTTGAGCCGGGGCTCGGTCTCGGCGTCCTGGGTGACGAAGAAGCCGGTGCCGACCAGGGCGGCGACGGCCGCGACCGCGCCGATCGCGGTGTGCACCCGGCGGCGTACGGCACCGGCGGTGGTGATCGTGGAGGTCTTCGGCCAGGGCTGCTCGGTGAGCACGTCGACGAGCGGGTCGAAGATGGTCTGCAGCTGCTCCGGAGCGATCCCGAGCTCGGCGCAGATGGCGGCGTTGGCGCCCTGCAGATCGGTCTCGGTGCGGCTGATCGGGGTGCCGACCTCACGGGCCAGCTGGGCCAGGTCGACGCTGGTGAGGTGGCCGAGCAGGAAGACCTTGCGGTCGTGGAGCGGGAGGCTGCGCAGCGCGGAGAGGGTGCTGCGGGCCTCGGGGGCGATCGTCTGGTCGCGGTGGAGCAGCGGGACCGAGTGGTTGCGGATCGCCCTGGACCACGCGATCGGGCGGACCCAGTCCTCACGCTCGAAGTCGTCCATCGGTTTCACCTTGCGCCAGTGGTGCCAGGTGATGACCAGCGCGCCGCGCACGGCGGCCTTGGCGGCCTCCAGGTCCCCGGTCAGCGACCAGGTTTGGAGAAGGAGGCGGCCACGGACGTCCTGATAGAACGCCTCGAAGGTCTCGTGGTCTGCCGTGGTCATGCCCATGTCAGCGGTCAACTGTAGGTGATTCGGTCGAATGAACGGCAATACCCGCAGATGCACAGGCGGGTATCAACCGCTGTGACCAAGCCGGGCACCGGCCTTGGCGGCGCGTCGCCGAGATCGAGCCGACACGGATTGCGAGGATGAGTGGCGATGTCTTCGCTGCTGCCTCCTCGCACCCCTGACCAAGGGCGAGTCGCGGACGATCTCCACGATCTCCGCCACCGCCGCCCGCTGGTCGCGGTCGCCCTGCTGGGCGGCGTCGGCACGGCCGCCTCCACGCTGGTCGTGTGCCTGGCGATCGGCATCCTCGGCTGGTTCATCAGCGACATGGGAGCCCACGGTGAGCCTTCGGACGCCCTGCGTGTCGCGGCCCTCGGCTGGCTGCTCGGCCACGGGTCCGGCGTCCTCGTCTCGGGCGTGGCGGTCACCGTCGTCCCGCTCGGCCTCACCCTCGTCCTCGCCTGGGTCATGTGGCAGGTCGCCGTCCGGGTCGGTGACGCGGTCTCGCTGCACGGACCGGACGCCAACGCCCTCGCCGACGGCGAGCGGGACCTGACCGTCCCGGTCGTGGCCGGGCTCTTCACCCTCGGTTACACGACGGTGGCCGTGGGGGCCGCGGCCGTCGCCGGCACCCCTGCCACCGCGCCGAGCATCGCAGGGGTCTTCGCCTGGGCGGTCGGGCTCTGCGTGGTCGTGGCGCTGCCCGCGATCGCGGTCGGCTCCGGCCGCGCGGCGCTGTGGATCACGCTGCTGCCACGCGCTGCCGTCGACGTGCTGGTGATGGTTCGCTCGATCCTGTTGTGGTGGTTCGCGGTCAGCACCTTGGTGTTCTTCTCGGCGCTCTTCGCCGACTTCACCACCTCGATCAACGTCGTCTCCCAGCTGCATCTCGACCTCGGCGGGATCATCCTCTACTCGCTGCTCGCCGTCCTCGTGCTGCCCAACGCGGTGCTCTTCTCCAGTGCGTACGCCCTGGGCCCGGGGTTCACCGTCGGCGTCGGCACCACGGTGACCCCGACGGCGGTGACCCTCGGTCCGCTGCCGATGTTCCCGATGCTCGCCGCGCTGCCCGACAACGGCGCCCCGCCGGCCTGGGTCGCCGCGGTGATGGCGCTCGGCCCGCTGACCGCCTTCTGGGCCGTCTGCCGCGTCTCTCGGGTCCGACCGGCCCTGCGCTGGTCCGAGGGCGCCCTCCGCGGCGTCAGCGCCGGCGTCGTCGCCGGCCTGCTCCTCGCTGTTGTGTCCGGGGTCGCCGGCGGAGCCGTCGGCCCCGGCCGGATGGCCGACGTCGGGCCGTACGCCGGCCAGGTGCTCGTCAACGCCATCGCCTTCTTCGGTCTCGCCGGCCTGCTTGCCGGGCTTGCGATGACCTGGTGGCACCGGCGTTCCCTTCCCACGGACCCGTCCGCCTAGAGTTCGCAGCATGTCGCTGCGTCTCGTCGTCCTCGTGTCCGGCTCGGGCACCAACCTCCAGGCCCTGCTGGACGCCTGTGCGTCCCCGGAGTACGGCGCCGAGGTCGTCGCGGTCGGGGCCGACCGTGACGGGATCCAGGGGCTGACGCGGGCGACCGACGCGGGGATCCCGACGTTCGTGCACCGGGTCAAGGACTTCGGGTCGCGCGAGGAGTGGGACGCGGCGCTGGCGGAGTCGGTGGCGGCGTACGAGCCTGATCTGGTGGTCTCTGCCGGCTTCATGAAGCTGGTCGGAGCTGCCTTCCTGGAGAGGTTCGGGGGGAAGACGCTCAACACCCACCCGGCGCTGCTGCCGAGCTTCCCGGGGATGCACGGGGCGCGGGACGCGCTGGAGTACGGCGTGAAGGTGACCGGTGCGACGCTGTTCATCGTCGACGCCGGGGTCGACACCGGGATGATCATGGCCCAGGTGACGGTGCCGGTGGAGGACGACGACACCGAGGAGACGCTGCACGAGCGGATCAAGGTCGTCGAGCGCTCGATGCTGGTCGAGTCCGTCGGAAGGATCGCCCGTGAGGGCTACACCGTGGACGGCCGGCGGGTTCGATTCGGGCGCGCCTGAACGGTTAGAGTGACGAGCACACGACTGGCGCAGGTGGGGGACCACCGGGGAGTGTAAAGAGACGGCATCGACCGCCTGGGTGCCCCTCATCGAATTCATCGACCGATGAGGAGTAGGGCTGTGCAGGACCAGATCGCCATCAAGAGGGCCTTGGTGTCCGTCTACGACAAGACCGGTCTCGAGGACCTGGTCCGCGGGCTTCACGACGCCGGGGTCGAGCTCGTCTCCACCGGCGGCTCCGCCGCGCTGATCGAGAAGCTCGGCCTCCCGGTGACCAAGGTCGAGGACCTGACCGGCTTCCCGGAGTGCCTCGACGGCCGGGTGAAGACGCTGCACCCGCGTGTGCACGCCGGCATCCTCGCCGACCGCCGCCTGGAGTCCCACGTCGAGCAGCTCAAGGAGCTCGAGGTGGAGCCGTTCGACCTGGTCGTCTCCAACCTCTACCCGTTCGTGCAGACCGTCGCGTCCGGCGCCGGCCCGGACGAGGTCGTCGAGCAGATCGACATCGGCGGCCCGTCGATGGTCCGCGCCGCCGCCAAGAACCACCCGTCGGTCGCCATCGTGACCAGCCCGGAGCAGTACGCCGACACCCTTGCCGCGCTTGCCGCCGGCGGGTTCACCTATGACCAGCGCAAGGCGCTCGCCGCGGCCGCGTTCGTGCACACTGCGACGTACGACGTCCACGTCGCCTCCTGGATGGGCAACGTGCTCACCGACACCTCCGACGGCTCGGGTTTCCCGGCGTGGGCCGGCGCGACCTGGGACCGCCAGGCGGTGCTGCGCTACGGCGAGAACCCGCACCAGCCGGCCGCGCTCTACCGCTCCGGCTTCGGTCCGGGTGGGCTGGCCGCCGCCGAGCAGCTGCACGGCAAGGAGATGTCCTACAACAACTACGTCGACACCGACGCCGCGCGACGTGCGGCCTACGACCAGGGTGACCAGCCGACCGTCGCGATCATCAAGCACGCCAACCCGTGCGGCGTCGCGGTCGGCGCGGATGTCGCCGAGGCCCACCGCCGCGCCCACGAGTGCGACCCGGTCTCCGCGTTCGGCGGCGTGATCGCCACCAACGTACCGGTCTCGAAGCAGATGGCCGAGCAGGTCGCCGAGGTCTTCACCGAGGTGATCGTCGCTCCTGGTTATGAGGACGGCGCCGTCGAGATCCTCCAGGGCAAGAAGAACATCCGCATCCTCGTCGCCGAGCCGCTCGCGACCACCGGTGTCGAGACCCGGCCGATCAGCGGTGGCCTGCTGATGCAGCACGCCGACACGTTCCAGGCCGAGGGCGACGACCCCGCCAACTGGACCCTGGCCACCGGCGAGGCTGCCGACGAGGCGACCCTGGCCGACCTGGCGTTCGCCTGGAAGGCCGTACGCGCCGCCAAGTCCAACGCGATCCTGCTGGCCCGCGACGGTGCCGCGGTCGGCATCGGCATGGGCCAGGTCAACCGCGTCGACTCCTGCCGCCTGGCCGTCGAGCGCGCCAACACGCTGGCCGAGGGCGCCGAGCGCGCCCGCGGCTCCGTCGCCGCCTCCGACGCCTTCTTCCCCTTCGAGGACGGCCCGCAGATCCTGATCGATGCCGGCGTCAAGGCGATCGTCCAGCCCGGCGGCTCCATCCGCGACGAGCTCACCATCAAGGCGTGCGAGGCGGCCGGGGTGACGATGTACTTCACCGGCACGCGCCACTTCGCGCACTGAGCGCGCCGTATGTTCGTCGAGGTATGCAGCCGATCCGTCACTTCCCACGCGGAACTCCGCGTGGGAAGTGACGGTTTCCCTGCATACCTCGATGAACAGACACAGCCCGCCCACTACGCCGAAACCACAGCCCAGAGTGACAGGATGAAGAAGTGACAGCACAGAAGCTGGACGGCACCGCGACGCTGAAGGCGATCAAGGCCGAGCTCGCCGAGCGGGTCGAGAAGCTCAAGGCCCAGGGGATCACCCCGGGCCTGGGCACGGTGCTGGTGGGCGACGACCCGGGCAGCCGGTGGTACGTCAACGCCAAGCACAAGGACTGCGCCGAGATCGGCATCGAGTCGATCCGGGTGGACCTGCCGGCGACCGCGACGCAGGCGGAGGTGGAGGCGGAGATCGACCGCCTCAACGCCGACCCGGCCTGCACCGGCTTCCTCATCCAGCAGCCGACCGGTCTGGACGAGTTCGCGCTCCTCTCCCGGGTCGCGCCCGAGAAGGACGTCGACGGGCTGCACCCGCACAACCTCGGCAAGCTGGTCCTGGGCGAGGACGGCCCGCTGCCGTGCACCCCGGTGGGCTGCATCGAGCTGCTGCGTCGTCACGGCGTCGAGATCAACGGGGCCGAGGTCGTCGTGGTCGGCCGCGGGCTGACCGTCGGGCGACCGCTGGGTCTCCTGCTGACGCGCCGTTCCGAGAACGCCACGGTCACGCTGTGCCACACCGGCACCCGCGACCTCGCCGCCCACACCCGCAACGCCGACATCGTGGTGGCCGCCGCGGGCGTGCCGGGCATCATCACCAAGGACATGGTCAAGCCGGGCGCGGCCCTGCTGGACGTCGGTGTCTCCCGGGTCGACGGTAAGATCGCAGGAGACCTGGCCGAGGACGTGTGGGACGTGGCTGGCTGGGTGTCTCCGAACCCGGGTGGGGTGGGTCCGATGACACGCGCCATGTTGCTCTCCAATATCGTCCTCAGCGCCGAGAAGGCTCTCGAAAGGCTCTGACACGTGTCCGTCCACCCCCCGCTCAGCCCCACACCGGCGGCTCCCGCACCGGTGGCGGAGGCGCCTGAGCACGACAAGACGGACCCCAAGGACGTACGCAGCTTCCCGTCGACCATCGGCGGGTTCGTCTACCTCGGTGTGCTGACGGCGGCGATCGTCGGTCTCGGGCTCGTCGGCTTCGGCCATTGGCGCGTGGGGATCATCGTCCTCGCCGCCGGGCTGGGGGCTGCGTCGCTGGGGCGTGCGGTGCTGCGTACGAAGGACGCCGGGATGCTGGCGGTGCGCAACCGTTGGTTCGACGTCGTGCTGATGGCGCTGACCGCGGGCGCGCTGTGGATCCTCGCGGTGACCGTCCCGGGCGAGTAGGACCCAGGAACAGCAAGAAGGCCGTCCCGAGGGGGACGGCCTTCTTGCTATCCGCGGATCACTGCTCGATCGGGACCCACTCCTGCTTGGCGTAGTCCCAGCGCCAGCCGTCCTGCTCGTAGACCGGCAGCTCGCCCTCGGCGGTCTGGGTCGGCTGCTGCCAGGCCTGCTGGCCACCGCCGGCGCCACCGGAGACGATGGTGCGGTCGCTGTTCTCCGGGGCCGTAGCCGCCGGGGTGGCGGGCGCGGCGGGTGCCGCGGGCGCGGCCGGAGCAGCCGGAGTTGCGGCAGGGGCAACAGGGGCGGCAGCGGCCGGGGCGGGAGCAGCCGCGGGGGCCGCCGGGGCGACAGCCTGGGAGTCCCAGGCCGGGACGGCCGGGCGCAGGTTGTCGCCGCCGAAGGCGAGGCCGGCCCCGGCGATCTCGGAGCCGTCCTTGTCGAAGAGCAGCGGGTAGACGAGACCGGCGAGCGCGCCGCCGAGGGCCGGGACGATGAGGAAGATCGGGAGGTTGGCCAGTGCGTCGGTGCCCGAGAAGAGCGCGGGGCCGAACGAGCGGGCGGGGTTGACCGAGGTGCCGGTCAGCGGGATGCCGACGAAGTGGATCGCGGCCAGCGCCAGGCCGATGGCGAGCGGCGCGGCGGCGGCGTTGGTGCCGGCCCGAACGTCGGTGACGCCGAGAATCACGAAGACGAAGATGAAGGTGAGGATCAGCTCGACCAGGATCGCGCCGACGATGCCGGTGCCGGCTCCGTCGCCGAAGCTGTTGGCGCCGAGGCCACCGTCGTTCCAGGAGTTGTAGCCCGTGGAGAGCGCGATGAGGAACAGCGCGATCGCGCCGATGATCGCGCCGACGAACTGAGCACCGATGTAGGCGCCTGCGTCCTTCCAACTGATCCGGCCCGCCGTGGCCACGCCGAGGGTCACCGCAGGGTTGAAGTGGCCGCCGGAGATGCGGCCGAAGGTGTAGGCGCCCATCACCACGGCGATACCGAAGGCCAGCCCGACCGCGACGACCTCGAGTCCCCAGGTCGGTCGCTCGGCGTGGCCGGCGCCAGCCACCACCGCGATGACGGAACCGCAGCCGATGAACACGAGGATGAAGGTGCCGATGACCTCGGCTGCCATCTTCTGGATGAAGGTCGGCTCAGCGGCCGACAGTGATTCCTCAGTCATGTCCCCTTTAACCCTTCAATGTCTGTTGACGTCGGTCAGACCCATCGACACCCGAGAAGCACTCAGGCATCAGCAGTCACCTGAACAACAAGGAGGTGTTGACACACAGTAACTCTTTTGCGACACCACTTCGTGGTGCTTAGGTAGGGCGGGGCGGCGTCGCATCGGGGATCAGGTATCTTGACGTCAAGGCACTTTCATGTCCGGGGTCCCCGACCTAAGTCCGCAGCACCGCAGATCGCAACTTGTCAGGAGTAGCCACACCCATGGCCGCACGAATCATCTACACCCACACCGACGAGGCGCCGCTGCTCGCGACGTACTCCTTCCTTCCGATCGTCTCGGCCTTCGCGGCCAAGGCGGGCGTCGAGGTCGAGACGCGTGACATCTCGGTGGCCGCGCGCATCCTGGCGCAGTTCGGCCTGGCCGACGACGCGCTGGGCGAGCTCGGTGACCTGGCGAAGACGCCGGAAGCCAACATCGTCAAGCTGCCCAACATCTCCGCCTCCATCCCGCAGCTGAAGGCCGCGATCAAGGAGCTGCAGGAGAAGGGCTACGAGATCCCCGACTACCCCGAGGCGCCCAGCACGCCCGAGGAGGAGGAGATCCGGGCGAAGTACGACAAGGTCAAGGGCTCCGCGGTCAACCCGGTCCTGCGTGAGGGCAACTCCGACCGTCGTGCGCCGGGCTCGGTCAAGGCGTACGCCAAGGCCCACCCGCACACCAACAAGCCGTTTGCCGACAACTCGAAGACGACCGTCGCCACCATGGGCGCCCATGACTTCAAGTCCAACGAGAAGTCCGTCACCCTGCCGGCCGACGACACCCTCTCCATCGTGCTCGAGAAGGCTGATGGCGAGACGGTGACGCTGCTCGCCGAGCTCCCGGTGCTCGAGGGCGAGATCGTGGACGCGACGTACATGTCGGTGGCCAACCTGCACGCCTTCCTCGAGAACGCCCTCGCCAAGGCCAAGGCCGACGACGTGCTGTTCTCGCTGCACCTCAAGGCCACGATGATGAAGGTCTCCGACCCGATCATCTTCGGCCACGTCGTGAAGGCCTACTTCTCGGACGTCTTCGAGAAGTACGGTGCCGACCTCGCGGCCGCGGGCCTGTCCGCCAACGACGGCCTGGGTGCGATCCTGTCGGGTCTGTCCGGCCTGGAGAAGGGCGCCGAGATCGAGGCCGCCTTCAAGGCCGCGATCGAGGCCGGCCCGCGCCTGTCCTACGTCAACTCCGACAAGGGCATCACCAACCTGCACGTTCCCTCCGACGTCATCATCGACGCCTCGATCCCGGCGCTGGTCCGTAACGGCGGCAAGCTCTGGGGCGTCGACGGTGGCGAGGACGACACCCTCGCGGTGATCCCGGACTCCTCCTACGCCGGCGTCTACCAGACCGTCATCGAGGACGTGAAGAAGAACGGCCCGCTCGACCCGGCCACGATCGGCACCGTCCCCAACGTCGGTCTGATGGCGCAGAAGGCCGAGGAGTACGGCTCCCACGACAAGACCTTCCAGATCGAGGCCGCCGGCACCGTCCGTGTGCTGAACAAGGCCGGCGACGTGCTGATCGAGCACGACGTCGAGGCCGGCGACATCTGGCGCGCCTGCCAGACCAAGGACATCCCGATCCGCGACTGGGTCAAGCTCGCCGTCAGCCGTGCCCGCGACTCCAAGACCCCGGCCATCTTCTGGCTCGACGAGTCGCGCGCCCACGACGCCGAGCTCATCAAGAAGGTCACGACCTACCTCACGGAGCACGACACCGAGGGGCTCGAGATCAAGATCCTCTCGCCCGAGCTCGCCACGGCGTACTCGCTCCAGCGCCTGCGCAACGGCGAGGACACGATCTCGGTCACCGGTAACGTGCTGCGTGACTACAACACCGACCTGTTCCCGATCCTCGAGGTCGGTACGTCGGCGAAGATGCTCTCCATCGTCCCGCTGATCGCCGGCGGCGGTCTGTTCGAGACCGGTGCGGGTGGCTCGGCGCCGAAGCACGTGCAGCAGCTGGTCGAGCAGGACTACCTCCGCTGGGACTCGCTGGGCGAGTTCTTCGCGTTGGTGCCCTCGTTCGAGAAGTACGCCGAGCAGGCCTCTGCCCCGGCCGCGAAGGTGCTCGCCGGTGCCCTCGACCGGGCGACCGCGACCTTCCTCGAGAACGACCGCTCCCCGGGTCGCAAGCTCGGCACCACCGACAACCGCGGCTCGCACTTCTACCTCGGCCTCTACTGGGCCCAGGAGCTTGCCACGCAGACCGAGGACACCGAGCTCGCCGCGGCCTTCAAGGGCCTCGCCGAGACCCTCTCCGCCAACGAGGACAAGATCGTCGAGGAGCTCCTCGCGGTCCAGGGCAAGCCCGCCGACATCGGCGGCTACTACATGCCCGACGCCGAGAAGGTCACCGCCGTGATGCGTCCCTCCGCGACGCTCAACGAAGCGATCGACTCTCTCTGACCAGCTGCGCGTGAGGGCGGCCCGGCACGAACCCGTGCCGGGCCGCCCTGCGTTTCGAGCTGCTGTCGACAGGCCGATGGCCACGGTGGAGTGGCCGACGATGCAGACGCCGTGATCGCGGGGCGTACGACGTGGCCCGTACGGTGACACATCCATCCGTCAGCGGACATGTGAAGGGTATGGGACACAACGAGAACAGCCCGCCGAGTCACGAGGCGGCCTTCACGCGCCTCTACGAAGGAACGTACGCCGACCTGCGCAGGTTCATCGAGCGTCGTGTGCACCCCTCCCACGCCGAGGACGTGCTCGCGCAGGTCTACCTGGTCGCCTGGCGACGGTACGCCGAGGTCCCGGGGGTGCACGACGAACAACGGGCGTGGCTCTTCGGAGTCGCCCATCGCACTCTGAGCAACGAGTATCGGGCGGCAGAACGGCGGCAGCAGCTGACGCTTCGGGTCGCCGACGCCCAGCTGGTCGGCCCGGGAACGGTCGGGCTCGAGCCGGACCTGGTGGCAGCACGTGTCGATCTCGCCACTGCCTGGCGACGGCTCAGTCCGGTCCACCAGGAGGCCATCGCGCTCACCGTCTGGGACAGCCTGACCACCCGCCAGGCGGCCGAGGTCCTGGGTATCTCGCCGGTGGCCTACCGCCTGCGGCTGAGCCGCGCCCGACGCGCCTTGCGTGCCCTCGCCGCGGCGTGCCCCCAACCCGTCACTCCCGCCGCTACCGCAAGGAGCTCCTCATGAACACCGATCGTGTGCTCCGCACCCTCGATCCCGCTGTCACCCCGGAGGCACTCGATGTGGCCCGTGATCCGGCGGCCCAGGATCTGTTGGCCCGGATCGCGGCTCACGACGCACAGGTCGCCGAGCCGGCAGGGTCGGCCGCGGAACCTGTCGCGCCGCGTACCCGAGTCAACCGGCGACGTGTCGGGCTCGCGCTCGCCGTGACCGCGGCGGCAGCGGCTGCCGCCATCGCGGCTCCCAGCGTTCTCGGTGGGCCGGCCCCCGCGGCGGCGTGGACACCGGCCCCGTCACCGCTCACGGCGGCCGAGACCGAGGACGCGGCACAAGCCTGCGTCGGCGGATTCTGGGACTTCCTGCCCGGTCGCCAGGGCCCGGAGATGAAGACGTACGTCGCGGAGCGTCGCGGCGGGTGGACACTTGTCTATCTCGCCACCCCCGACGGGCTCACGGAGGCGGTGTGCATGCTCCGCAACGGTGAGCCAGCCGGCCTCTACGGCCAAACGCCGGGCGGTCCCGGAGCTGAACCGGTCGCGGTCGACGCCGATGGCGCACTCGGCAGCATCGGTGGCGTGATGGGCAACGACACCGAGAGCCAGCGGTCGTCTACAGGCCTTGTCGGGTCGGACGTCGTCGGCCTGGTCCTGCACACAGAAGCTCAGGGCGCCGTGACCGCCACCGTCAACGACGGGCACTACGCCGCCTGGTGGCCGGATGATCCGATCACCGAGGCCTCGGAGAACGCTCGCGCGACGCCCGAGTTCAGCCACGTCACGCTCACCCTGCGCGATGGCAGCACCCGGCAGGTGAGAGTGGACGAGTTCACCGGGATAGCCATGGAGTCGCTGACGACTCCGGATGAAGGAGGCTCCGTCGAGGAGTGACGGCCCATAGGGTCGGCGTCCCGTGAGCCGTTCGACTCCTTCTGATCGACCGGCGGCCCGCCACGGAATCGTCCGTGCCGGGCCGTCGCACGGTGTCCGGACGCCTTCCGGGCAGAGGTGACTTTGCTCTCCAGATCTTTCTTCTGATCCCGATAAGTCCAGGTCAGCATGGTGTTTGCTGTCGGGGTGGGGCGGAAAACCTTTAGGCAAGTGTCGGTGGTCGCGCCTACCGTGATCTATTGATGACTGCGACCCTCTCGACTCCGCCCGCGCCCACCTCAGGCAAGGCTCTCGGAGTTCCCGCCACCCCTGCCGACCCGAGTCGTCAGGTCGACTGGCGACGCCTGAAAGGGCCGGTGACGGTCGCCGCGCTGCTGGCTCTGGCGGTCGCCATGGTGGCCCAGTCGATCGGCACGGTCGTGGCCGGACGGCTGGCGGAGAACCCGACCGCCACCCTGGTCGGCTGGCTGGCGCTGTGCGTGATCGGTGCCTCGCTGATCGACTCGACCGCCAAGATCGCCTGGGTCGGGGTCTCCGACCGGGTCGAGGGCAAGCTGCGCGAGGACGTCCTCCAGGCCGCCTTGCGGCAGCCGCTGTCCGAGCTGAGCGAGCAGGCTGTCGGCGAGATCCTCGACCGGGTGGACGACGACTCCCACGAGGTCGGCAACCTGCTGCGCTGGCAGCTGTGGATGCTCTTCCGCTCGGTCTTCGCGGCGCTGCCGATGTGGATCGTGGCCAGCTTCACCTGGTGGCCGGCGGCGATCCTGTTCCCGCTCCTGGCCGCGGTGACCTGGTTCGTCATCCGGGGCCTGCTGGGCCAGATCTCCCGGCTCAAGGTCATCGAGGAGGCGTCCTGGACCGACCATGCCGCCGTGCTCGAGGAGGGCATCGCGGGGCGTGACGACCTGCGTACGAGCCTGGGCCAGGACCACGTGGTCGCCCGGGTGGCGCGGCTGTCGGCGACGGTGCACGAGAAGTTCCGCGCCGTGGTCACCGTCGAGGCGAAGGTCGGCCGCCGCGCCGGCGTGCTGCTCCACTCGCTGCTGGCCGGTATCGGCCTGGCCGGGGTGGCGCTCGCCGCGACGGATCGGCTCGGGATCAGCGCGCTGGTGACGCTGTTCCTGGTCACGAGCACGTTCGTCGGCCAGATCGCGATGCTCGCCAACCACCTCCCCGACATCCAGGCCGGCCTGGGCGCGGTCATCCGGCTGCGCCAGATGATGGCCGCCGAGCCGGAGCCCGAGGGTGGCGAGCCGGTGCCCGGTGGAGGAGCGCTCGAGGTCGACCTTCGCGACCTGACCTTCTCCTACGCCGAGGGCACCTTCGCCCTCCAGGGCATCTCGCTCACCGTGCCCGCCGGCGACACCATCGCTCTGGTCGGCCGCACCGGCTCGGGCAAGTCGACGCTCGCCTCGCTGCTCTCCCGGGCCGTCGAGCCGCCGCGTGGCTCGGTGTTCCTGGGTGGCGTGGACGTGCGCGACCTCGACCTGCAGCAGTTGCGCGCCTCCGTGGGCGTGGTGACGCAGCGTACGGAGATCCTGGCCGGCACGCTCGCGGAGAACATCGCGCTCTTCGACGACTCACGTCCGCGCGAGGACATCGAGCGGGCCGTTGCCCGGCTGGGGCTCTCGGAGTGGGTCGCGGGTCTGCCCGAAGGCCTCGACACGCTGCTCGGCCCCGGTGGCACGTCGCTGTCGGCGGGGGAGGAGCAGCTGGTCGCCTTCGCCCGGCTGCTGGTGCGCGACGTACGGGTGGTCGTCCTCGACGAGGCGACCGCGCGGATGGACCCGCTCACCGAGCGTCGGGTGGTGGCGGCCGCCGATCGGCTGCTGACCGGACGCACGGGCATCCTGATCGCCCATCGGCTCTCCACGATCGAGCGGGCGCCGCACGTGGCCGTGCTCGACCACGGCCGGGTGATCCAGCACGGCCTGCGGGCCTCGCTGGCGACCGCCCCCGGGCCGTTCCGCGACCTCCTCGAGGCCAGCCGGACCGATCACCACGACTCGCCCTCGCCGGACGCCAAGCCTGTCGACCACTCCACCCTCGACCATGTCGCGGAGGGCAGTGCCGGCGGGGTGGGCGGCAAACGCCGATCGGGTTCTCCGCCAGACCTCCCGGAGGTCGGCACCGGTCCGTCGCTCGCGCGCGGCATGCTGCACGTCCTGTTCCTGCGCCCCGAGTGGGGAGTCGCGGGTGCGCTGCTCTTCCTGTTCGCGTCGATGACCGGTGCGCAGGGTGCCTTCACGGGGCTCCTGTGGGGTCGGATCGTCGAGTCGCTGCAGGGCGGCGGCAGTCCGACCGTGCTGTCGGTGCTGCTGGTGGTCAGCCTGCTGGCGGCGCCGCTGATGCTCGCCGACGCCTTCTACCGCTACCCGCGCTGGTGGATCGAGGTCATGCTGCGTGCCCGGATGGCAGTGCTCTACGGACAGACCCGGCAGCACCGCCTGACGCGCACGCCGCCGGGTGAGGTCGTCGCGCGGTCGATGGACGCTGACCGCTACGCCCGCTACGCCGACCGCTGGGTCGACTTCGTCAACGGTCTGGTGATCGCGACGATCACGGCCCTGCTCGCCGGCACCGCGCTCGCGGGCGCCGTGCTCCTGGTCGTCATGGTCGCCTCGGCGCTGGCCTCCGCGGTCGGCCGGCCGATCGCCGGCCGCTCGGCCGCAGCCTCCTCCGCCGCGCGTGCCCGGTTCGGGCGCGCGGTGGTCTCGGCGCTGGAGTCCGTGCGCACGGTGAAGCTGGCCGCGGCCACGCCGCAGGTCCACGCCCACCTGCAGCACGTGGACTCGGGCCGGGTCGAGGCAGCGGTGAAGGAGCACCGGGTGCAGGCGTTCCTCGACGGCGTTCCCGCGCTGATGGTGCAGTGCGGGGTCGTGGCTGCCTGGGGCATCTACTTCGGCGGCGGCTGGGGCCTGGCCACGGCGCTGCTGGTGGCCAACGCGGTCTCGGGCTTCGACTGGTTCGGCCGCGTGGCCGGCATGGTCGTCACCGAGGCTCCTGGCACCCGCGCGTGGCAGAAGGAGACCAGCCGGTTCGCTGGTGGTCGGGACCTGATGGACCTTCCGCCGGGCGTCGACCTGGTCTCCGGCGCCGCGCCGGATCCGGGCCCGGTCGACCAGGTGCCGCTCGAGTCACTGGAGCTCTCGGCCCTGTCGGCGGTCCACGACGACGGCACGATCGGCGTCTCGGACGTCTCGCTCACCATCGAGCGCGGCGAGCTGGTGCTGCTCGTCGGCCAGGTCGGTTCCGGCAAGTCGTCGCTGCTGGCGTCGCTGGCCGGCCTCATCGAGCACACCGGCACGATCCGGTGGAACGACGAGTTGGTCGAGGACCCGCAGGCCTTCCTCCGGCCCGGCCAGGTCGCCTACGTCGCCCAGGTGCCGCGGGTGCTCTCGGGCACCTTCTCCGACAACATCCGTCTGGGTCACGACCGGCCCTTCGACAGCCCGGTCGCCGACGCGCGACTCGAGCTCGACGTCAAGGAGGCGGGCGGCGCGGACGCGATCGTCGGTCACCGTGGCGTACGCCTCTCCGGGGGGCAGGTCCAGCGCCTCGCCCTGGCGCGAGCGCTGGCCGCCGACACCGAGCTGCTCCTGGCCGACGACGTCTCCAGCGCGCTCGATGCGGCCACCGAGATCGAGCTCTGGCGGGCGCTCCGCGACCGGCACACGACGGTCATCGGAGCCACCTCGAAGCGGGCGGCTCTGGCTCAGGCCGACCGCGTCGTCGTCATGGTCGACGGCGAGATCGCGGCTGTTGGTCCGTGGACCGAGCTGGCCCCGGCCTGGTCCCACCTCGCCGGCTGACTCCCGCCGAATCGGTAGTTGTGGCGACCGAGTCGGTAGCTGTGCCGGCCGAGTCGTGAGTTGTGGGCGACGAAACGACCTTCGGCGGCATCCGCGACTACCTGCGCAGCCTGGTCGACGAGGCCCGGCGCACCGGCTACAC